>JANSXJ010000390.1 GCA_024743015.1 Hyphomonas sp.
AACTTTGAGAGTCCGATTGTCAGGAAGATGCCACTCGTCTTCTTCGATCCCGCTAATGTCGAGATAATAAGAAAGTTCCTCTGCCCGCCATTTGGCGTACTCAGCCTGGGCTGGAAGCTTGCGCCGCTCGCGCAGACGGTCAAGCAGCTGTCCATGGCTCGGCATGTCCAACAAGAAGCCTTCATCCATGTCCCACATCTTGGCAAAAGCGCGGTTGTGGAAAGTGAGCTTGCGTTCAGAGCTGAAAATCGCAACGGCATCGGCGACATGGTTGAGGGTCTCGTCATGCGCGCGAACATGCTTGTCGAGTTCATCGCGCGCCCGCTCTTGTTCGGTCACATCGAACGCCATCGCGCCAACACCGCCGGAGAGCGGGAAAGACAGGACACGCATGGCCCGGCGCTCGCCTTTGATGGCGATATGACGGGTCTCATCGATTTCTTTTCCATCGGTGAGGGTCTTGCGCACTTGCTCAACGGCCTTCTCGTCGAGCATGACCTGGCGCTCCAATACACGGTCGAGATTGTCACCGTCGACGACATCCACATAAGCCGGATTTGCCCATTGCAGTCGTCCAACGCCTGAAATCCGCCAGGCCGGGAACGGAGCCTTGCCGAGCATGTCCAGAAACGCAGTTGGGTCGCGCGCAATAACTTGCCGCGCTTCTTCCAGACGGCCTCGGGCCGAGCTTTCTTCCAGACCCTTAATGGTTGAGTCCGTAATCCAGACCACGACGCGAGCGCCGGCCGTGCGCCCATCTGCCTCAAGGAAGCGTCCGTTCTGTCCGATAATGGTGAGCGAAAATGGTTGCCCCTGCTCCGCCAGCTCTCGCAGCCGAATACGCAACGTTGAATCGATACCGCTCGCGTCACGTGCCTCGAGGTCAGCAAGTCCTTCAATGATGCGTACCGCGGGGTCGACCGAAACTGCGTCATCGGTGAATCGCAGCAAACTGGCCAAAGCGACAGGTGAACCATGAATGTCCGGCGGCGTGATATCGTCCGCATCGACATCAATATCGTCACCCTGCCAGACCAGGATCACGCCCGGGTGCGCCCCGAGCACAGATTTCATTTCTGCGACGGAAGACTCCGCCTCATTGGCTTTTTCTTTATAGCGCTTCGCGGCTCCGCGTGCTCCGTCGGACGTTCGTAACGCCCACAGGATAAACGCCAATCCTAGCGCCAGGGCGCCCACTGCAATGATCAAAGGAACCTGATCGGCTGTCACCTGCATCGCAAACTCCGTTCCCGCTTCGGCGAATCAGTCACCAAACCGCACTATGCACTGGTTAACCGAATGCTTCGTTTGCGTTAAGTCCGGGTTAACGATCTGCGTGCAGGCGTTAAGAAATTTACTCCAACAGAGAAGAGGCCGGGATTGCTCCCAGCCTCTCCAAAGTCTCGTTCACGCCAGGTGCTTTACTTAAACATGCTGGCTTTGCGGAAATGCTTGACCAGAAGATAATAGACCACCGCGCGGTATTTCTTTCGGACGGAGCGTCCATACGTATCCATCGCAGCCGCGATACCTTCATCAAGTTTCGGTGAGTCTTTCAGACCGAGCTTCTTGATTAGGAAGCTTTTCTTCACCGTTTCCAGCTCACCCTTTTGAGTGGCAGAAACTGTAGAAGCGTCATTTCGGTAAATCGATGGACCGCAGGCAATCGTGACCGCCGTGAGAAGTTTCATATCGGGTTTCATCCCGCACTTCTCTTCCAGGTCCTTAGCGTATTTTGCGATCAGATCGTCACGTTTTCCCATCATATTCCTCCGTGGGATCAGACCGCTCATTCGATGCGGTCATTGAGGTTGTCATAGCTACTCAACTGATTGGAAGCATAGATCGAACCGGACTCGACAGCGCGGTCAAGAGTTTGCGACATATCTTCTATCGTTTTATGCTGGAATTGATTGCGCCACTTGATAGGCAAGTCACATTCTCGACGTAAGCCTGACGGAAACGTCATGTGGCGTTCATCTCGCAAGTGATTATATGTTACTGAAGCATAGCTTGGAGTTCTCATGATCCGATCCCTCTCAATGGCTGCTTTGGCCGTCGCCTGCTTGTCTGTCTCAGCTCACGCACAAGCTGAAGAAGACGAATTGGTACGGCTGCCAGGTCAGGGCGAGCTACGCGATAATTCACTGCGCCAACGCGCGCAAGCTGATCGGTTGAAGCCAGGCGCCGGATTGTTCATCACGTTTGACACAAACAATGACGGACGCATCAGTCAGACAGAAATGGACGCTGGCATCCCCGCCGCCTTTACGCGCGCCGATCTTAATGAAGACGGGTTCCTAACCGCGCTCGAGCAACAGGACTGGGCCCGCAGTCTTCCGACCCGAGACGACAGTCTCGCCAATCCGTTTCGGTTCGACCCAAACCTCGATCGCCGCGTCGACTTGAGCGAATTCACGCTGGTGATCAGCAATCTCGGACAGGACTATGCCGACGAGCTGAGCGGCGATATTATTATTGCCGACTTGAAAGCTCCACGCCTGACGCGCGGGGACAAAAATGAAGACCGCGCCCGCGTCCGCCCGGACGGTGCGGATCGCCAGCGCCCCGGCGGGAGCCGATCCTTCCGCTGGTAAGGCTTGGCATCACCCGGCGCGGTCGAATGCGGCCTTGACCCAGGCCCGAACTTCTTCATCAAACTCGTCAACGCCGCTGAGCCGCACCTTGTGCGTGCACATCCCGCTCATCGCCTCCAGCCGACCTTGAGGCGGCTCGCCTTTGAGATTGATACCGAGATCGATGCGGGTTTTGGTCGATGGCTGGATCAGCGCAAACTGCTTCTTGCGACGCAGGCTGACACTGGTTTTCTTTGGTGAGATCTCAAGCTCGGAGCCAAAGGTTTTGACGAAATCAACGATCGCGTCGTGAATCGGTTTGAGCGACTCTTTGCCCTTGTATTGATTGGCGACGAGATCATCGGTGCTGACATCCAGGTTGCCGATACATTTCTGCGCGATGAGATTGGCAAAGCCGTGCGTGACCCCGTGCTCTCCTTTCAGAATTTTGACGATCTCGCCGTGTTTGGCCGCGCCGGTCGCGGCAACCACTTTCTGCCACTCATCCAGAGATTTGCCGGTCTTTTCCGGCAAATTATCGATCATAGTCTGAGCCAGTTCTTCGGGTGATTTCGCCATGTCTTATCCCTCCTTGACGAGCTTGATAGGAACGGCATCCGGCTCCAGCGGCCAGTGCTCGATCCGCTGTTCTTTCTTGGCCACCAGCGCAACTACCGGCGACATCAGCGTCACCATGGTGCCACTAAAAGCTGGCTTGCCGGTTTCGGCGATCTTCTTGAGATTCTTTGCAATGAAATCCTGAGCGCCGATCATCTGCTTGTGCAAATCGCTGCCTTCGATGGCATTTTCGATAATCAGATCGAACTCGGTCCCGCCATCTTTCTCGCGCAGCTCATATGTCACTTTGCAGGGGTCGTCCTTGAGATTGGTCATCTTGAAGGTGTGGCTATAGAGATGCGGCGGTTCGAATGCGAGCACCTCGCCGACCACCATGGCGATCTT
>JANSXJ010000389.1 GCA_024743015.1 Hyphomonas sp.
AGAACCACTGCGCCACCGGCATCAAAGCCGACGAGGTGAAAAACGTCCTTGCCAATATCAACGCCGACCGTCGCCAGGCCAGCCAAATCGTCATTGTGTTTGTGCGTCATGGGATACCGCTCCTGTTGGTGACAGGCTCAGCCTAACGACCAGCCCGCTCGGGGGGAGCAGTCGGTCCATCCCATTAGCAGACATAATCAAATACGCGAAATGCGGGACGCAGTGAGGCTTCGCTGCATCTGCACCAATGGCCGCTTGTGGGGCGGGCGACAGGATCGATTGCAGAATTGTCAATCGGCTCTTGCCAAACTGATGTCCATCCATGGCGACCAGGAGCAGTCGCCCTCCATCTCCCAAGTGCCAACGAGCGTATTCCAGTCTTGATCAAAGGCACCGCGGAAGCGAATACCGTTGCCGTCGATCTTCCACGCATGATCATCAAGCGCGCAGCGAACGCGCAAAGTTGCACCTTGATCATCGTAGGAGGTCGAAAAGAGTTCGCCTGCGTCCTCATCCCAGCCGATGATTTCTATGGATCTGGTGATATGACCACCCAGTCTGGCGTCCACGCGATGGAGCAGGAAGCCCTTTCCGGGCAGCCATTCATAGATGTCGGTGGCAACCAAGCGCTGTTCGTCGGCCCCGTCGCTTGCCTTGATCTTGCCCTCTGTGTTCCAAACGCCGACGAACGGAGCGAGGGCTTTCATCGCGTCAATGCTGCCTGTCACGGTTTGTTCCAATCTCTCGTTGTGGTTCGCTTATCCCTCAAAAGAGCCCCCAAGCGGTGTGCGTTCCAAAAGCGTCCAGTGATTTCCGATCGTCACAAGATCATCGAACGGCACAGTGTTCGTCAGGTACACGGCATCGCCCTTCCGGACGAAGATCGATATCTGCGCCCAGTCCTCATAGCCTGTGGCCTCGTTGAATCCCTCATCGACGAGCGAATACCAAGGCATTCGCCAGTCCCGATCAGCTTTCACCGCCACGATTTCATCTGGAGTGGCCCGAGAAACATAGGCCAGTGTTGTCTGCTTGTCGTGCAGGTGCGCGAAGCCGCCACCGAGGTCGCCCAGGTCTTTGGTCCACATTGAACAGCCGTCGCAGGGCGTGCCGCCCCGCTCGAACCAGAAGTGGTAGATCATCAACTGACGACGGCCTTCAAACACGTCGATCAAGCGCGAGTTCCCGTCTGTTCCTTCAAACATTGGCTCAGAGGACATCGGCGTCATCGGCAATCCACGCCAGCGTTCGCGCAAGGCATGCCTTGATCGCAAGAAAACCGCCTCTGCCTCACTCACGGACCGACGCGCATCGCGCCACGAGGCGGCATCTACAATTTCGGGAAGCTGGACCGCTGTTTTAGTCATCGAGCATCTCCCCGGTCAGCACGCTCGACGTCCGCTGCTTCGAAATGCGCTATCTGGTCCGCATATGCCTTGTTGAAGGCCGGTCGTGCGGTTGCCCGCTTCACATAGTCCCGGCAAGCCAGACGCTCCGAGAAAACGCCATAGTCCTGCAGCTGCCGAAGCACATCGGACATCGCGATATCGGCGATCGAAAATGGGCCGACGAGCCATTCCCGGTCTGCGAGAACCGCCTCCATATGGTCGAGGCGGCCCTGCAGAAATCGTTCAAGATGTGCGCGGCCGGGTGATTGCGTCTCGTCGTCGGCCCACCGATAGAGCGACCAGGGCACCGCGGGCATCTCGACGGAATTCAGCGCCGCGAAGAGCCATTCCGTGACCTTGGCGCGGCCTTGCCGGTCGGCAGGCATCAACGCCCCACTGCGCTCGCCGAGGTAGAGCAGGATCGCGCCAGTCTCAAAGATCGTGATATCGCCGTCCGTAAGCCATGGGACCTGTCCAAAGGGCTGAAAAGGCAAGCGCGCCGCAGCATCGCCGACAGGTGTCGTCGCGATCTTATAGGGCAGGTCCGCTTCTTCCAGCGCCCACCGGATGCGCAGATCGCGAACGAAGCCGCGGGGAAACTCGGGCACCCAGTCGAGGGTGGTCAGGATCAGATCGGTCATTCTGTATTCCCCTGGCGTGGTCCGTTCGCAACCCTCCGCTTGCGCGCCTCGGCAGTGTTGATCGTGTCCATAGTCAGTCTCCTTGCGGGATGGGTGAGGACGCGGCATCGGGGATAGGTTTGTCGGCCTGCCCGAGCAGGCCGACCCCGTCGCACAGACCGTCGAGGTCAAGGCTACCCTCCAGCGCGAGCAAAAGCCGGTCGACCGCATCGTGTTCGGCCCGCCAGATGGGCAAGGCTTCGGCCAGCAAAGTACGGCCCTTGCCTGTCAGGGAGAGGCGCCGCGTTCGGGCATCTGCGGTATCGGGCAGTATGGTCACAAAACCCCGCCGCGCAAGCGGCTTTAGTGCTGCGGTCAGCGTTGTGCGATCCATGGCGAGGAAGGGTGCCACCTCACCCATGGTCGGCGGCGCAGGACGGTTGAGCGCCATCATCAGCGAAAACTGTCCCTGCGTGATTCCGAAAGGCCGAAAGGCAGCATCGAAGCGCCGTGCGAGCGCCCTGGCAGCCCGCTGCGTCCGAAAACAGATGCAGCGGTCACGGACTTCCAGTGTTGCGGCGTATGGCAGCGGCGTTGACATTCATATAAGTTGATATCAACGTAAAAAGATGTCAAGGTTGGAAAATGCCCCTGTCGAGTCAGGGGACCCATGGGGGCCAGAGGATGAACGATCGCCCGAACGCATGTCGTTGCGTCTTCTTGAAAGACCGAGGTGGACGAGCTGTGATTTGCCACTCGGTGACAGCCGGGAACCAGCACGTTCAAGGTGTTCAACAACGAATAGGGTCGGATTAGCAATGTTGCTTTCGGGAAAGAACGCCATCATCTATGGAGCTGGCGGGAGCATCGGTCGACGAGTGACCGCCGCCTTCGCCCGAGACGGTGCTGCCGTCCACCTCTGTGGTCGGAATGCTGAAGCCATTCAACCCGTTGCTGATGGCATTCACGCCGCAGGTGGAACCGCGACCATTTCGTGTGTTGACGCTCTTGACGCCGACCAAGTGCGCGATCACGCCGATGGGATCGAGTCAGCGAGGGGTCCCATCGACATCTCGTTCAACTTGATCGGCGTCGAGGACGATCAAGGCAAGGCACTGACCAAGATTTCGAAGGCCGACTTTCTTCGCCCTATCGCCATCGGCACTGAAGCCCATTTCACGACCGCGACCGAGGCTGCACGCCGGATGGCGACGCGCGGAAGCGGCGTCATCCTTGCTTTGACCGCCACGCCCTCCCGTCTAGCACTGCCGTTGGTTGGCGGTTTCGGCGCCTATTGCTGTGCAATTGAAGGGTTCTATAGGGGCTTGGCCGCTGAAATCGGGGCCGCAGGAGTGAGGGTCACCTGGCTACGGTCTGCTGGCTCACCCGAGACCTTTAGAGCATTTCACGTTTTGACGGAAGCGTAACCGGCATTGAGGAAATAGTTCTGGCATTCATCGGCGGAGATGGTTGGCACGAGGCGTCCAACATGTTGCCAAGTGTCCTGAACCGTTCGTTTCTGGGCCATGCGCATCC
>JANSXJ010000155.1 GCA_024743015.1 Hyphomonas sp.
GAAAGCGAGGAACCTCGCCATGACCGAGACCTTCTTCCCCGATCCATCCGAACCAGCCACTGCATCGCCGACCGCGCATCTGCTCGACGAACTCCAGCTCTACGGCCATCGCCCGTTCGAGGATGCGCCGGACCCACGGCCGCTGCCCGATCATGACCAGATCGAGGACGCGCTCGCCGACATGTTCGATGCGTTCGTCTCGACGCTGTCCGACACACGGCTCGAACCGGACCTACCCGATCTTCTGTGGTCGCTGGTCAATCTGTTCCACCGCCGCATCGACCGGACACAACGCGACCTTGATAGCAACGAAGACCGGCAGCGCCGCAGCCAGGCCGAACAGGATGGCTCCGAGGTCCATTCTGTCGAGCTTGAACGGTTGATTGCCGAGGGCCTGACTTTGATCGAACGGCGCAACGCCTTCGAGTTCATGCGCGATGTCGCCGTCGATCTCCACGAAACCTATACTGGCCAGCCTTGGCTGCCACGCTCCGGCTCGAAGGTCTCGCATCGGTCAATGACCGCCGCCGTCATCGACAGCCGGGATTTTCTCAATGCCCGCCGCCGCGCCGAAACCGAAGTGCTGATCCCGCAAGGCACACGTATCGCCTTCGCTGGTGGCGTTGATTGCAACGACCATGATCGCATCTGGGCGGTTCTTGACCGCGTTCACGCCAAACATGCCGACATGGCACTGCTGCATGGCGGCACCCCGCGTGGCGCCGAAAAGATCGCCGCCTGTTGGGCCGACAGTCGAAACGTCCCGCAGATCATCTTCAAGCCGGACTGGACCAATCACGCTAAGGCCGCGCCGTTCAAACGCAATGACACGCTCCTCGAAACCATGCCCATCGGCCTGATCGTCTTCCCCGGCTCCGGCGTTACTGACAACCTCGCCGACAAGGCCCGCAAGTTCGGCATTCCGCTCCATGACTTCCGGTCGCGATGATCGCGACGCGACCAAGAGCAAAAGGCGCTCGCAGGCTGCCACCCGCTGGTTCGGTACGCATCTCGCGGCGCCGGTACAAGGGCTTTGACCGTTCTTGACAAAAGCGGACGTCGTCGACCGGCGTCCAAGGTCTTGACACTCACCGCCCCTGAATGTTGCTGTATCTCAACAGCCCCTCGATCGCCCGCAAACGCGCCGCCTATGACGCGCTGATCCGCTCCAAGGCCTATCGTGATCATTGGGGCATTCCCAACCTCAAGCTTAATCTGGTCACGCGGCAGCCGGCCCAGCCAAGCGTTGCGGCATGAAAAACCCCATCCGGCGGACCGGATGGGGCAGATACGGCTTGGTCAATACTCGCTGGCGAGCATGACCGTCATAACCCGGACCGTCAGTGCCGGATCAGTGGGGTCGGGCGAACCCGCCGTCAGGGTGGGGTCATACGCGTCGATCTTGAAGAAGAGCTTTTCGCCCTCGACCATCAACGCCCCGAAATCGTGCTCGTGATAGGGATCATTGCCTTCATCGAACGCATCGAACCGGGCAATCGCATCCATGGCGCGAGAGATAAACGCTTGTCCACGCTCCTGGACGCCGGCGGTGATCATGATCCGTCCGCCGCCGCCGCTTTGCCTGAATGTGTCGTTCAAGATGCGGATGCGTTCGGCCCTGACGGCCGGTGATTGTGGTTTTGACATTTGTTGCTCCTTTCGCTGGCCACGTCCGAGCCGATCTCGGGCGCGCCCGGCGAAGGGAGCGGTGTCGGTGAAGTGCGATTGCCCAACTCACCAAAAAGCAGTCGGGAAAGGTCTGCATCGGAGGCGCCGTGCTGGCCTGCCTGGCCGGTCCCGTCCGGCGGCGCAACGGCTGCGCCGTCCTGCGCTGCCGCTGCGGCCGAAGGTGCGCTGCCGCCCGTGTTCCGGCCCGATTGGCAGGGCACAGCGGCTCCGAAAAGCAGACCATCATTGCTCGGCTGGCAGGAAGCCGGCTTGTTCGGCCAGGGCAAGGGCCTCGAAATAGACCAGATTGTGCGGTTCGCGCTTCCAGGGCCGTGGCCGCTTCGGCAACCATGGCGCAAGGTTCGGGAACCGCCTCGCATAATGCGCAGCTTCCGCATACCGGTTCGGGTGATGCTGTTCTCGGGCGATCGTCACCGTCATCGCAACACTGGACTTGGCTGTCTGTTGCAAGGCCGCCAGGATCGATCGCGTCTTGTCCGATTTGCGGTCGGCGCTGCGATGGTCCTCGACGACGATCGCGTTCGGCCCGTGCTCGTTGATCCAATCGGCCAGCCGGTTGGATGCGCGCTCTGTATCCTGGCTAGCGCGCTTGGAAAGCTGCCATTCGATGGGCATGCCATCGACGATCACAACATAACCGACGCGGCCGTACCGCGCCGCCAATGCCATGACGACAAGGCGATCATGCGTCATGATCCTTGCGGTCACAGTCGATCAAATGGTCAGCCAACGCATTGAGCGTGTTTTGCCGCTTGTGACGGCCGATCCAGTGTTTGGGCGGATCGGGCATCGTCCCCATCCGCTCGCGCAGATCGATGCGTGCTTGCTGGAAGACGCCGGCAAAAAGGCTTTCAAAACTGCGGCCGTGGATGAGCGACAAGGTGCATATCTCGCGCACCGTCGGCATGCGCTTGCCGGTCTCGATCTGGGAAACCAGCGAGGGGGTGATGCCCAGCAGATGAGCACAATCGACTTGCGTCAGACCCGACTTGCTGCGCGCGACTTTGATGTCATAGGTGAGTTCATGGAACATAGAATAAGGAACTAAAGAACGAACAATCAGATTGCTGGAACGACGCTCATGGTCGCCATCCCCGCAGCTCCGGATTCAGCATGGCCATGAGCCCCAGCCGGTGCCGCTCGGCTCGGAAAGGGGTAACCCCCTTCCGATCGACCCGCTCAGGCTCATGGCCATGCTGATCCAGATGACGCCAGCCTACCCGATCCCAAAGTCGGCGATAGTGGCCCCGCTGTTTCCATGGCGATCCGGAGCCACTGTGCGAGGTTATCCCACTCTGGCAGACTGTCAGCCATGCACGATCAACCATCACAAGACAGGCCACCCAAAGACCAGCAATCGCTCGACCAGTTCATCGCGCTGTGCAAGCGCGTCTATGAGCGCATGGAACGCGAGGGCTCCTGGCCGTGGGCGGACTCGCCAAAATCTGACGATCTGATAGAGTCGAGGCCTAACCAAAATGATATATGAAACAATGCTTTGGCTATCTGCGTGTGTCCACGACCAAGCAGGGCGATGGCGTCTCGCTTGACGCTCAAAAAGCCTTCATCACGGATTATGCAACACGCAACCAGATTACCATCACCCAATGGTTCGAAGAAAAAGAAACCGCTGCCAAACAGGGCCGACCGGCCTTCAACGCCATGGTCGCCGCCATCAACCGCGGCAAGGCGGTCGGCTTCATCGCCCACAAGATCGATCGGTCCGCGCGCAACTTCGCCGATTGGGCCAAGATCGGCGATCTGTCGGACGCCGGCTATGAAGTCCACTTCGCCGCCGAAACCCTCGACTTCCGCTCTCGCGGCGGCCGCCTATCGGCCGATATGCAAGCGGTCATCGCCACCGACTACATCCGCAATCTGCGTGAGGAGGTCCGCAAGGGCATCGACGGCCGCCTGAAGCAGGGCCTTTATCCATTCAAGGCGCCATGCGGATATCTCGACAATGGTCGCGGCAAGCCAAAGACCCTCGATCCCGAACGCGCGCCATTGGTCAAGGAACTGTTCGACCTTTATGCCAGCGGCAATCATTCCATCCGCTCACTGCGATCGGAGATGATCCGACGTGGCCTGACCAGCCGAACAGGACGACCGCCCAGCAAGCGCCAAATCGAAGCCATCCTGGCCAACCCCTTCTATTGCGGCATCATCCACATCAAACGAACCGGCGCGACCTATGAGGGCATCCATGAACCGTTGATCTCGGTGGCGCTGTTCGATCGTGTCCAGGCCGTCAAATCCGGCAAGGCGGGCAAGAAGGTCACCCGGCACAACCACATGTTCCGAGGACTGTTTCGATGCGCCAGTTGCCGCCGCTCGATGATCCCCGAACGCCAAAAGGGCCGTGTCTACTATCGCTGCCAGGTGCGATCCTGCCCGACCACGACCATGCGCGAAGACATGATCGAAGACCGCATCATCGATGCGTTGCTTGGATTGCGGCTCAGCGGCGCGGCCATCGACAGACTGACCGACCAGGTGACGCGCTGGGTGGAGGAACGCCATGATTGCCAAAACGACGAGTTGACACTGACACGCAATCTCGCAGCGGTCGAACAACGACTGGAGAACCTGACCGACGCGTTGATCGACAAGCACATCGATCACGACACCTACGCGGCCAAGCGTCAGTCCTTGCTGCTCGAAAAACGCCGGATCGAGGATCAGGCGGAAGCGATGGCCGAGTTGCAAGCCGCGCCGGGCCAGGTGCGCCGGTTTCTCGAACTGGCAAAAACCCTTGCGGCATACTACCAATCGCTCGAACCGGCCGAACGCCGCCAATTCGTTCAAACGGCCTTCTCGAACCGGCGCGTGGAAGCAAAATCGGTCGCATTCGAGCCGTCCGATTGGCTCGCACCGGTCCGATCAGTTAGCTGTGCCCCTGTTGGTGAGCCGTTTCGACCCACTTCTCGAAGTGGCCCCGACTTGAAACCCTGCCAGATTGAGGCGTTAGTGATGGCGGCGTACAGCGATCAGGTTCAATCCTTTCTGGTCGGGACCGACACCAGCAGGCTCCGGTAGTGGTCGGTAGCTGATACAATCCCGCACTATGGCAGTGGCACTGGTAGCCAGCAGCCGACAGCATGCTATATTGGTGCCATGTCTACCACCTTCGACCAGGCAATCGCAGCAGCAAAGCGACTTTCCCGCGAGGATCAAGCGCGCCTCATTGACCTGTTGCAAGAGCCTGAATCCGTACCGCCGGCGGCACTGGCAGGCATTGAGGCCGGCGTGGCCGACCTTGACGCTGGCCGGGTCGCATCACCCGAGCGCCGGAAGGCATTCGCCGACAGCGTGCAAAAACTACGCTCGGTATGAAGCTCGTCATTTCTGAGCGTGCTCAGGATGAATATGAAGCTGCGTTTGCGTACATCTATGAACGCAATCAAGCAGCTGCCTTGGCGTTCTACGACACGGTTGAGACAGCCTTCTATAACCTGACTGTTTTTCCATTGCACGGCAGGGAAGTGATGCCAGGTGTGCGCCGACTCGTCCTTCAGACCTTTCCGTATCTCATCTTTTATCGCGTGACCAAAGACCGTATCGAGATCATCTCGATCTTTGCATCGGCGCGTAATCCAGACGATCAGCCTGATCGTTAGTCATTATCAGCCATAAACCCACGTCACTCATGGACACAATGGTGTCAGCAGTGGCGATCTACGAGGAGTTCCACTCAAAAATACTGTGGTAATATTGAAAGCACCATGCCCATCCGCATCTCTCAAGAGCGCGTCGATATGGATGACAAGGAGCTGCAACGTCCCGTTTTCAACGATTACGCTGAGATCGTCGTTACCGCCGACAGCGGTAGCAGCTACACCATCGACCTCGAAGACGGCAACGTCCACGACATCACCCTCACCGACAATTGCGCCTTGACCTTCGCCAATCCAGCCCCAAGCGGTGTTTGCAGTAGCTTGACGCTGTTGCTTCGCCAGGATGGTACGGGCAGCCGGACGGTTACGTGGCCGAGTGCAGTCATGTGGCCCGGCGGAACTCCTCCAGCGTTGTTTAGTACAGGTGACTCAGTCAATGTTTTCACGTTCTTCACGATAGACGGCGGTACCAGGTGGTTTGGAGCGAGTGTGGGAGGGGATGAAGCGATACCGCCACCTACTGGTGACTACATCGCCGTCGCTCACGACGGAAGCCCTTCCTTCACCCTCCTCGACCACACCACCCCCGGCAGTGTTTCATTGGCTACCACCTACAGCATCCCCGGCACCGGCCGCCGCACCGCCTTCTCCCCCGACGGCAACTATATCGCCGTGGGGCACAGCAGCACTCCCCGCTTCACCCTCCTCGACCACACCACCCCCGGCAGTGTTTCATTGGCTACCACCTACAGCATCCCCGGCACCGGCATCGGCATCGCCTTCTCCCCCAACGGCGATTACATCGCCGTTGCGCACGGCAGCAACCCCCACTTCACCCTCCTCGACCACACCACCCCCGGCTCGGTTTCGCTGGCTACCACCTACAGCATCGGCGGCACCGGCCTCGCCGCCGTCTTCTCCCCCGATGGGAACTACATCGCCGTGGGGCACACCAACACTCCCTTCTTCACCCTCCTCGACCACACCACCCCCGGCTCGGTTTCGCTGGCCACGACGTACACTCTCTCCAATGACGGCTGGGCCACCGACTTCTCACCTGACGGCGATTACATCGCCGTTGCGCACGGCGGCAGCCCCTTCTTCACCCTCCTCGACCATACCACTCCGGGGAGCGTTTCTCTTGCCACCACCTACACTCTTGCTGGTACCGCCCGCGCCGCCGCGTTCTCCCCCGACGGCGACTACATCGCCGTCGGACACTTTGGCAGTCCCCACTTCACCCTCCTCGACCACACCACCCCCGGTTCGGTTTCGATGGCCTCGACCTATAACGTCGCGAATACTAGCTTCAGCACCGCCTTCTCCCCTACGTGACCACACATACCGACTTTAACCAACGCACCAATCCGGCTCCGCAGCACTGTTCTGTGGACTTCGTGTCACCGAAGCCACCCGCCCAGAAACTAAGAAGGTTCTTCCGGGCCCACTATCGCCAACACTGAGAACTAAACACAATACCCCCGGTCGATCATTATCAGCCATAAACCCACGTCACTCATGGACACAACGGTATCAACTGGTCGCCATCTCCACACGATGGTCAACGATCAAGCCAAGGAAGTACCGTTCCTGCTTGATAGCATCGGATTTGCCGCCACCGAACTCGGTAACGACATTCGACATTTCCAGGAATGCCTCACCGAACTGGAGGCCTTGCGTAACGAGCTTGGTCTGTTAGCGGGTTAACGCTCATAGGTTGGTGTCCCCGTAGGGTACGTGAACAAAGCTCTGTATTTACAGACTTTTCCGAAGTGCGCGCCAATACCGCCCACTTCTCGAATTAGCCCCGACTTGCAGCCCTGCCAAATCGAGGCGCTGGTGGCGGCCGCATACAGCGATCAGGTTCAAGCCTTCCTCTCCCAGGCAGACGCCGAGAACAAGGACGCACTGGGAAACCAAGGCCGGAGCAGATGCGCACCCGGGCCCCTGCGCATCGAGCCGATGGATAACAAAATGGCGGCATGACGTGTGACGCCACGCTGACCATGCTTGGTCACACGGTCGGCCGCCAGCCCTATCGCACTTTCGGCATGCGCCAGCCCGATCGGCTGTTCCATCAATACATCGTCGGACAGACCGGCACCGGTAAGTCGACATTGCTGTTCAACATGATCCGGCAGGACATCGCCCAGGGGCGGGGCTGCTGCCTGATCGATCCGCACGGCGATCTCGCCGAAACGGTCGCGGCCATCGCCGGCGATCGCGCGCACTACTGGGACGCAGCCGATCCAGCCTCGCCCTATGGCTATAATCCACTGGCCTATGTGCGCAGCGATCTCCGACCCTTGGTCGCGTCCAGTCTGATCGATGCGCTGAAGAAACAATGGGCGGACGCCTGGGGCCCGCGCATGGAGCACCTGCTGCGCTACGCACTTCTTGCGCTCCTCGAGCGCCCAGACGCCACTTTGGACGACATCTTGCCGCTCTTTCTCGACAAGGACTTCCGGAGTGAGGTGGTGGCCAGCGTCACCGACGACGCCGTCCGGCGCTTCTGGACCAGCGAATTCCCGAAGCTCAACTACAAGACCACCCTCGACGGCGTTGCACCGATCGCCAACAAGCTCGGCGCGTTCCTAGCCCATCCGCTGGTCAGGAATGCGGTGTGCGAACCCCGCGAGCCGCTGCGCTTTCGACGCATTATGGACGACGGGCAGATGCTGATCGTCAATCTGGCCAAGGGTCTGCTCGGGACCGACACATCCAATCTGCTCGGCGGTCTGATCGTCTCAATGATCGCCTACGCGGCTTACAGCCGTCAGCAAACGCCAGAAGCCGACCGCCGCCCGTTCTTTCTCTACATCGATGAGTTCC
>JANSXJ010000581.1 GCA_024743015.1 Hyphomonas sp.
CCAACTTTCGGCCCATCCTTACAAGATTCTTAACGTTGGATTTCTGGAATCCAATGACTGTCCCGCAATCGTGGGGAAAGGTTGGACCATGCTGCACGCGCAGACCGACTGGCATCTCACCGCCCGTTACATCTACGCCCTCGGGCTGGATGGATCGTCCTGGGCATGGGAATGGCTGCGCCGCAATCATGCCTACCAGCTCGACTGGATACGCGCACGGCAGGGCCGCCGGCGGTCGAGGTTGCTCGAAGCGACCAGACGCCCATCGAAAGATCGCGCGGCACCATGGGGACTGATCGCACTCGAAAACCCCGAAACGCCGGCCCATGACGCCACGGCCTTCTGGCGACGGGATGCGATTTCCGGCCTATTGCGGGCCGGCGTCCGCCAACAGCACAACGATCATGTCGCACCCTACGACCTTTGGTCGGAACCGGGCCGAAAAGTCATCTCTGTCGGTGGCGACGAAGCACAACTATTGATCCGAACCGCCCGAGCGGATCACCGCATGCTGTTCGAGGAGCCGTCCGATATCACCGACTGCATTCCGCTCGAATTGCGGCTTGATGCACCAAATGGAGATCGCCGGCAGTTCGATGCGGCGCGGCAATTTCTGTTCGAGCGATCGTGCGAGCGCGGCCCGTCGTTACCGATCCATCCGCGCGCGCCACTGATGATGCAGATGCTCCAAACGATCGATGGCCGTGCCAGCGGCGCATCGCAGCGCGAAGTCGCCGAGGTGATCTTCGGCGTTGAAACCGTGGCAGCAGAGTGGACCGTCTCCGACCGGCTCAAGGCGCGCGTGCGCTATCTGGAAAAGCGCGGCCGGTTCTTTGTCGATGGTGGGTATCGACAACTACTGTGATGGTGCATGAAAGAGGGCCACGGACGCGGGATGTGATTAGGACCATACGAAACTAAGGTGCCGAAGGCGCCTTTTCCCGTGCGGTCGTAAGGTCGGCAATGTGGACTTTGCTACCGTTCGTGTCGTCGGTTCGAGCGACTGCATTTTTCCTCGCCCAAGGAAGTTAGCAAGTGAAGGTCACTGTATGACGACCCATTCGCGCACTTGGTTGCAAGCTTTCCAAACGCTTTAAATGGTGGTCAGTCAATGAGGGTAATGTTTCTCCTGAGCGCAAATATTGCAATCGGCTTTGCTATCCCAAGCCAGGTAGAACCAGCCCAGCGTAGGCGGCTATGATTGAAGCGATTATTCCGCTTCCGAAACCCAACAGCGAACCGCGAATTACCCTTGGCCGCTGCTTCTTTTCCCAAGCGTCCTTTACCTTAAAGAGAGCATTCTTTGCGTCGTCTCCAAATGCCTCAGACAACCTTAGCATCTGTTCCGCTTCGTCTTCCAATATTGCGATTTCTTCAAATTTTCGGCGAATTTTTTCCTGCGCGCTACCGGCGTCCGCCTCAAGTCGCCGAACTTGCTCAGTGAGTCGAGCTAGGTAGTTCGGATCAGCCCCGAGTGACCTGCTCCCCTGAATGTACCCATTCATAGGTTAGCCCTGTTCACGTTGTGGTCCGCTTCGGACCAGGTTGCAAACTCGTTTGGTGTGAGCCCGTC
>JANSXJ010000499.1 GCA_024743015.1 Hyphomonas sp.
ATGGGCGAAACCACCATTACAGCCCAAGGCCGAACCGATGCGCGGCTGCGCGTGATCTTTGATAACGGCACAGAGAGCAACATGCTCATGCGCTCACTCCAGCGTGCCCTGAACAAGGATGAAGCAGGCAGGCGCATCACCGATCCCGTGGCCGGTCCTTTGTTTGCCGATCACACGATCGACGGCGATGAAGCCAGCGGCACGATCTATGTCCTGCACAGCAAGTCCGATCATCCCGTTGTCGCCGAGAACCGCGATCTTGTTCACAAGATCGGCGTCACCAACATGAGCGTCCAAAAACGCATAGCGGGCGCGCGGCTCCAGCCCACCTTCATGATGGCAGATGTCGAGGTCGTGGCGACCTACGAGCTTTACAACATCAATCGTACGAAGCTGGAAAACTTGATCCACCGCATCTTCGAGCCCGCGCGGCTCGACATCGAGATCATGGACCGCTTCGGTAATCCAGTGGTGCCACGCGGGTGGTTTCTGGTTCCATTGTTTGTGATTGATGAAGCTGTGGAGAAAATAAAGAACGGTACAATCGCAGACTATTCTTATGATCCGCAGGCTGCGGCACTCACAAGGAGGGCCTAGATAAGTTTATGCGTATTCGGCACATTTCAGTTAGAAATTTTCGGGGCATACGCGAACTGGATTGGGCAGTGCCTGATCGCAATATGATGTGTTTGATCGGCCGGGGCGACTCGACCAAGTCCACCATTCTGGAAGCGATACGTCGCCTGTTTCATCCACAATGGAATCTTTCCTTTGACGATGCCGATTTTCATCTCTGCACGCCGGACAATACAATAATGATCGAGGCTGTCTTGGGTGACCTGTCCGACGCTTTCCTCGACCTCGAAAAATATGGTCATTCACTATGTGGCTGGAATCAGGATAGACTCGTGCGCACGGACGATCCGGGAGACGGCCTCGAAGATGCGCTGCGGGTTCGTCTGACTGTAGCCGGTGATCTTGAACCGACATGGTCGGTAATCAAGAGCGACGACGATGAAGGTATACAGTTCAAGGCGACGGACAGGGCCAAAGTCGCCGTCAGCTTAATCGGCGCGGCCTCAGATCGGCACCTGACATGGTCGCGCGGTTCTATACTTGGCCAGCTCGCTGAAACCGAAAACATTACGTCTTCACTTGCCGGAGCCGCGCGCGCTGCTAAAGCAGCTTTAGAAGACCGACGGGCGGATGATTTGACCGACTTCGATGCGGTTGCTAGTTCTGCGGAGAGAACCGCCCGAGCGCTGGGGGTCAGTGTCGCTGTGTCCTACAAGGCGCATCTTGACACTGATGCGATCAACGTCCGCATGGCAGGCCTTGCCCTTCATGATGGTGATATGCCGTTGCGCCGGCTCGGACTTGGCTCCAAACGGATGCTAACGACGGGGCTTCAGAAACAGGCGCTGCAATCGCCGCATGTCACCCTCTTCGATGAGGTTGAGGTTGGACTGGAACCTCACCGGATCGCGAAGTTGCTACAGCATCTTCGCGGGGATGCGACCGGACAATACTTCCTGACCACGCATTCGCCTGTCGTGCTGCGCGAGCTAACTGTCGATGACCTTCATATTGTCCATTGTGATCATGGACGGATCAGCGTGGTGGCTGCCAACAAGCCGGGAATTGCCGATTCCGTTCAGGGCAAAATCCGCTCTGGCGCCGAAGCATTCCTAGCCCCCAAAATCGGTGTTTGCGAGGGCGCAACCGAAGTCGGCTTCTTGCGCGGACTGGATGATTACTGGGTCGCGGCCGAAAACCGAAATTCGTTTGCTTATCAGGGCGTTGCTTTATTCGACGCAAATGGTGCGAGCAAGATCAAGGAAATTGCCGAGAACCTGAAAATGCTCGGTTATGATGTCGCCGTCCTCGCGGACTCCGATGAGCCCGCGCAGTTTTCAGATGCCGATGCGGAAGCGCTTCGTGCCGTCGGCATCACAGTGACCAAGTGGAACGACGCGCGGGCTATTGAAGAACGCGTGTTTGCGGACCTTCCATGGGCCGCTGTCATGGCATCCTTCCAAGTAGTGCGACGCCTATGGAACGACGACCAGCGTTTGCTTAACCAGGTTCAGTCCAAGTTCGGACAGGGGTTTGACCGTAATTTTGAGGCCTGGCAAGACTCACCCGCGCTTCGCACGGCATTGGGCGAAGCCGCCAAGGCCAGTGAATGGTTTAAACGGCAGAGTCGCGCTCGCGAATGGGCGGACGCGATTTCCGGCCATCTGGGCGATGACGCAATTCGTGAAAGCGATTTGGTTCGGCAACTGACCAGCATGCGGGGCTGGATCGAAAATGTGTGAGTTGTCCGCAGTTCTCGCTGCACATGAAGG
>JANSXJ010000265.1 GCA_024743015.1 Hyphomonas sp.
CATAGTGTTCGAGATAACGTAATCCGCCATGGATGAGCTTGGTGCTAGCTGAGGATGTGTGCGAGGCGAGGTCGTCCTTTTCGCACAATAGCACTTTCAGGCCGCGACCTGCTGCGTCGCGCGCAATTCCAGCTCCGTTGATGCCGCCGCCAATGATCAGGATGTCGTACAAGGCGTGAATCCTATTTCGTCACTCACGTCCTAAGCTTACCCGCTATGTTCGTAAACGATAAAAATGAGCGCGAATACGAAAAAAGCATAATCGCGCTTTCCGTGCATAGACGGAGGTAGTTGACAGTGCTCAAGGGTTTGTTCGAAAACGAACACGTTGAGGCTGGCGCGGCCGTGTCCGGGTATGGGGCGGTCAGCGATCAGCACGAATATTAGCTGCGCCGGAGGAACTAATGGCGGACCCTGACCTCATTCTGGTGATTGATGAAGGCACGACCTCGACGCGCGCAATTGCCTTCGATCGATCGTTCGAACCGGTAAGTCTCGCACAGGCGGAGGTGCCGCTGACCTATCCGGATGATGGTTGGGTTGAGCAGGATGGTCAAGACATTTGGCAAAAGACCCTCCAAGTCTGTCGCGATGTGATCTCCGAGATTGGGGGCGTGGATCGCATCGCCGCGATCGGGATCACCAATCAGCGGGAAACCACGCTCGTGTGGGATCGGCAAACATCGGCACCGATCGCGCCAGCAATCATCTGGCAGGATCGACGGACGGCAGATCTCTGTGACGCATTGAAAGACAAGGGGCTTGAGCCGAAGGTTCAGCTGGAGACAGGGTTGCTGATCGATCCATATTTCTCGGGCACCAAGGTCGCGTGGATGCTGGACAGTGTCGAAGGAGCCCGAGCGCGGGCTGATGCAGGCGAACTCGCGTTCGGAACGGTAGATTCCTATCTCATTTGGCGGCTGACGGGCGGCAGCGTTCACGCGACGGACCTGACGAACGCATCTCGTACCTTGCTCTATCCGTTGAGCGTCGACGCCAAGGCGGACTGGTCGAGCGAGATGTTGAGCATGCTAAATGTGCCGGAAGCACTCTTGCCGGAGGTGAAACCCAGCGGCGCGCATTTTGGCGAGACAGATCCTGCACTGTTTGGGCGTGCCATTCCGATCCTGTCTGCCATTGGCGACCAGCAGGCGGCTTTGGTAGGGCAGGGCTGCCTTGCGCCACAAACGGCGAAAATAACCTATGGCACGGGCGCGTTCCTGGTCGCGAATACGGGGCAGGATATCCCGGTGTCTAAGCACCGGCTGCTTGGCACGCTGGGCTATAGTATCGAGGGCGGTGGGTCAGCCTACGCGCTTGAGGGTGCGATCTTCAATGCGGGGACCGTGGTCCAATGGCTGCGCGATGAGCTGGGATTGATCGGCAGCGCTGCACAGAGTGAAAGAATGGTCGCGGACCTGCCAGATAATGCCGGCGTCTATATCGTTCCGGCCTTCACCGGGCTTGGCGCACCGCATTGGGATGCGAATGCGCGCGGCACCGTCACCGGCTTGACCCGGGCAGCGAGCGCCGCCCACCTGGTCCGCGCGGGTCTGGAGTCAGCGGCGTATCAAACGAATGATTTGCTGACAGCCTTCGCCGCGGACGGCGCCGACGTCTCAGTCCTGCGTGTGGATGGCGGTATGGCTGCCAATGACTGGCTGATGCAATTCATTTCGGATATCTGCGATCGCCCCGTCGAACGCCCCGACTTTATGGAAATGACGGCGCTCGGGGCGGCCGCGCTCGCGGGCATCAGGCTTGGATGGGTCAGTGAGGCGGAGTGGGGCAATAGAGCCGCGCCAGGGCAGCGGTTCGAGCCGCAAATGGCGCCAGATGTTCGCGCCCGACTGATTGAGGGTTGGCGGCGTGCGCTCCGGCAAACCCTGACGGCATAGATCCGGTTCGGCACCTAGACCGTGGCCAGAAGTGAGGCGTTCCCTCCCGCCGCCGTGGTGTTCACAGTGACGACTTTCTCAACCCAGAAGCGGGTGTCTGGATCTTTCGCTGATAGTATTGGCAGGATCGCTCCGTCCCGTTTTGTCAGGAGTTCAGAGACGAGTCCCGCCAACTCGTCATCGACCACTACGCCATCAAAATCGCCATAGATGATGAATTCATCCAGGACATGGTTTTCGAGCGTGACGGGTATATTTCCAGTGCCTTCAACGCGCTCAATTTGAAGCTTCAGCGTGTCCGGTGCGTCACCGCCGAGGCAGAGGAGGCGGCCGCGCGGATGGTAAGTCAGTCGGTTATCCTCGCCGGTGGGGCCTGGAAGTTGTTGATCACTGACGGTTGGGCCGAATTCCGACGTGGCCGGACGCTGGCATAAGCGCGGGAGATAATTGGGGCCACCCGCTTTCGGGCCTGTTCCGGACAAACCTCGGCCACCAAAGGGTTGAACACCTACCACCGCGCCAATCTGATTGCGATTGACGTACAAATTTCCAACTTGGGCCCGCGCAGCAACGTTTTCGATGCGCGAGTCCATGCGAGTATGGAGTCCCATGGTCAGGCCAAAACCAAGGGCGTTGATGTCACCGATCATGCGATCGAAATCCTTCGCCTTGTACCGGACGATATGCAGAACCGGCCCGAAGATCTCTTCCTTTAGATCGGCGATCTCCTGCAGCTCGAAGGCGATGGGATTTATGAATGTGCCATCCAGAGGTTGCTCTGATTTGCCTTCTGCCACCACGGGAAAGCGCTGGCGCATTGCATCGACGTGCCCGTCAATGCGCGCTTTTGCGTCCAGATCGATGACTGGTCCAAGGTCGGAACGCAAATTGGAGGGGTTGCCGACAGTAAGGTCCGCCACCGCACCTGCCAGCATTGTGTTAAAGGCGTCTGCGATGTCTTCCTGAACGCAAACAATCCGGCAGGCTGAACAGCGTTGACCGGCGCTCTGGAATGCGGATTCGACCACGTCTTTCACCGCTTGTTCAAGCAGAGCGGTCGAGTCCACAATCATCGCATTCAGACCACCTGTCTCTGCGATGAGCGGAATAGCGCCGCGTCCGGTCTCGGCCAAGGTTGAGGCAATTCGCTTGGCGGTTTGGGTTGATCCAGTGAAGCAAACGCCGTTGATTTCGCGCCTGGCGATGACCGCCGCTCCGACGCGTCCGTCGCCAATCAGCAGGTGAAGTGCGTCGTGAGGAACGCCGGCCTCGTGCAATAATCTCACCGCTTCAAACGCGATCAATGGCGTTTGTTCCGCGGGTTTGGCGAGTACGCAATTGCCGACAGCCAGCGCGGCGCTCACTTGACCAAGGAAAATGGCGAGCGGGAAGTTCCACGGACTGATACAGGCCACTGGGCCGAGCGGTTGCAACGCCGCGATATCGGGCCGCTCAGCCTGATTGGCATAGTATTCAAGAAAGTCGACCGCCTCCCGGATTTCTGCATCCGCGTCCATCCAGGTCTTTCCGGCCTCCGCAACACACAGGGCCATGAGGCGTGCTTTGTCTCGTTCCAGAAGCCTGGCGGCGCGGCGTAGCGCTGCGGCGCGAATCGCGGGCGACTGGTCCGGCCAGGCGCTTTTCAGGCTCGCAGTGAGCGCCGTTTCGATTTCGGCTTCGTTGGCCTCTCTGACGATTCCGACAAGGTGGGCGGGATTGCTGGGCGCATAGATTGCTCGTACGGGACCGTTGCTCGCGGCGCCGTTGATGATCCCACTGGTTTCCAGATTCGCCGGCAAGGGTGCCGCTTCGAACCGGGCGGCAATGTCCGATTGGCTGAGGTCGAGACCAGAAGCGGCGAGACGGCGTCCGTCGAAATGGTCGCGCGGCGCATGGATCTTGGGATGCGGGGTGTAGGCATGCGCACTCGCGATGGTGATCGGGTCTTCGATAAGATCCTCATCGGACACAGAATTATCCAGCAGCTGGTTCACGAATGAGTTGTTGGCTCCATTCTCCAACAGGCGTCGCACGAGATAAGGGAGAAGGTCTTTGTGGCGACCGACGGGAGCGTAGGTGCGGATCCTGAATCCAAGATCGTCGGTAAGAAGCTGATGCAGGCCATCGCTCATGCCATAGAGACGCTGGAATTCCATCCCCCTTTGATCGCCCGCCATATGTGCGATCGCGGCGGCGGAATGAGCATTGTGCGTAGCAAATTGCGGATAAATCCGATCGTCATAGGCGAGAAGCTTACGGGCGCAGGCGAGGTAGCTAATATCTGTATGCTCCTTGCGCGTGAATACCGGATAGCTCTCGAGCCCGAGCTCCTGCGAGCGTTTGATTTCGCTATCCCAGTAGGCGCCTTTCACGAGGCGAACCGTGATCTTTTGATCGTGGGTTTTTGCAGCCTCGTATATCCAGTCGATGACCGGAAGTGCGCGGCGCTGATACGCCTGCACGGCAAGGCCAAGACCATCCCATCCGGACGTTTCCGGCGCTGCAAGCAGGTTTTCAAAGACTAGCAGGGACACTTCCAGTCGATCAGCTTCTTCAGCGTCGATGGTGAGCCCAAGATTGGCGCGCTTCGCGAGCACGCACAGATCCAGGAGGCGCGCGGTCAGGGCGGGAACGCAGGTTTCCCGTTGAGCATACTCGTATCTCGGATGCAGCGCCGATAGTTTTACGGAGAGCGCCGGGGCGTCGTGCAGCGGCGTGCCTTGAGGCGTGCTATCCGCGAGATATTGCAGCGCCTGTTTGTAATCCTCGAAGTACCGGGCGGCATCGGCTCTGGTCAGGGCCGCTTCTCCGAGCATGTCATATGACAGCGTCGATCCTTGCAGGCCGGGTCCATTCGCCCGCTTCGCCGCTTCGGACATTGATGTACCGAGAACGAAATGACGCCCCAGAAGCCCAACCGCTTGTCGAACGGCGTTTAGCATCACGCGATCTCCGAGGCGCGCCAGCAAGTGGGTTGCGTCCACACCGCCGGTTGCCTGGATCCAGGTTTTCGCGAATGCCAGTCCGGCGGTCCCGAGTTTGACCAGCACATGCCGCGCACCGAGATGGTCGCCCCAACGCCCCGCCAGGAGTTTGTCTCTCAACAGGCGAGTTGCGGTGGCGGTGTCGGGCGTTCGTATCAACGACTCAGCGAGACGCATGAGCAGAATGCCTTCTTCAGAGGACAGACTGTACTCCTGCAGAAAGGCGTCAATGATAGAGGGGCGACGAACCGACTCGCGAAGCTTCACGGCAATGGCGCTGGCGTGTTGGTGAACGATCTCGCGATCCGCATCAGTCAAACTGGCCGCTTGAGCGAGCTGTTTTGCAAGTTCGGTTTCGCCAGTCAGGTACGCAGCTGTCAGCGTTTCAAATTTCGGGTGCGGTGAACCATC
>JANSXJ010000381.1 GCA_024743015.1 Hyphomonas sp.
ATCGTTCGCTACGAAGCGACATCAGAGATCATAATGGGCAAGGGCGAGAAGCCCGATGATCCATCATATTTTAACGCTGACGAAGTATTGATGAACTTGTCCGGCCAGATTGTTCGCCCTGAAGTGTAACATCTGCCGGTCGCGTAGAGTTTGTAGAGTAAACGTGTAGAGTGGATAAAGCCCGCCAGTTTTGGCGGGCTTTAACCGTTTCAGAAAGCTGTTTGGGCCTTAGCGCGGCGCCATGCGGATGGCACCGTCGAGACGGACATCTTCGCCGTTAAAGTAGCCATTCTTGCACATTTCGACCGCCAGGCTTGCATATTCGTCGGGATTACCGAGACGGGCCGGGTTCGGAACCTGAGCGCCAAGCGCCTGACGAACTTTTTCGGGAGCACCCGCCAGCAGTGGTGTGTCGAAAATGCCTGGCAGGATCGTATTCACGCGGATCAATTCGCGCGACAGATCGCGGGCAATCGGCAATGTCATCCCGACCACGCCGCCTTTCGAGGCAGAGTAAGAGGCCTGACCGATCTGACCGTCTTCGGCAGCAACAGAGGCTGTGTTCACGATCGCACCGCGCTCACCGTCAATCGGATCCAGCGTCATCATACCGGCAGCCGATTTTGCGATGCAGCGGAACGTGCCGACGAGATTGATCTGGATGATAAGGTCGAACTTATCGAGCGGGAAATGCGTGATCTCACCGGTTTCCTTGTTTCGGCTGGCGGTCTTGATCGCGTTGCCCGTCCCGGCACAATTGATCAGGATGCGCTCCTGGCCAATCGCTGCGCGCGATTTTGCAAAACCCGCATCGACGCTTTCGTCTGACGTCACGTTGACGTTGCAGAATACACCGCCAATTTCGCTCGCCACGGCTTCGCCTTTTTCCTCGTTTAGATCAAAAAGGGCGCATTTGACGCCATGGCTTGAAAGAAGCCGCGCTGTTGCTGCACCAAGGCCTGAGGCGCCGCCAGTGATGACAGCTGAAATGTTTGAGTTGAGTTCCATGGAAGTTCCTCCAATATCTAGGCTTGGAGGCGATGTAGAAGGAAGTACGCATTCGGCCAATGTCTGACCCCACGGAAATCATCATAGAAAATGGCGACAGCATCCCGACGCAGCTGCCAATCGCGACCGAAAAACAGCGGCGGCGGACAAAGCGCAAGGTCTTGCCGAAGCTGCTGCGGGTCGCCGGCCGTATCCCTTTCGCGGATGATCTAGCAGCGGCCTATTATTGTGCGATCGACCCGGAGACACCGGCCAAGGTCAAACTCGTCCTGTTCACAGCGCTCGGCTATTTTGTCTTGCCGGTGGACGCCATTCCTGACGTCCTCACGGGCCTGGGCTTTACCGACGATGCAACCGTTCTGGCAACGGCACTGGGATTAGTCGGCGCGCATATTCGTGAACCACACCGGGAAGCGGCCCGGCGCTTGTTGGGCCTCCCGCAGCGCCCGACAGCCTAGGGCATGACCTGTATTCTCGCGGCATCCGCGCTTTGCGCGCTGATTTATGGCGCATTGTTCTGCAACGCGGCGCCCTCGACTCAGCGGGTCGTCATCAAGGTCGCCGCAACCGCTTTGCTGACGCTTTGGGCGTTTGTGATGGGGGCACCGGTCCTGATTGTCGCGGCTCTCGCTTTTAGCACGCTGGGCGATGGCTTTCTGGGCGCGAGCGAGGACAAATACCTGCTTCCCGGCATGGGCGCCTTCTTTATCGCACACGCGGCGTATATCCCGCTCTTCTGGAGCCATTTTGCCGACACGCGGCATTTGGCGCTTTTGGCGGCTCAGGTCGCGGTCACCGTTGGCGGCGCCTTCTATCTTCGATCGCTGATCCCGTGGCTCGAAAAAAGCATGCGTCTGCCGGTCGCGGCCTACACGATCATCATTCTCATCATGGTCAACGCCGCGATACGCCTCGATCCTGCGCTTTGGCTCGCAGCGGTAGGTGCCATCGCGTTTGCCATCTCGGACACGCTTCTCTCGATCGAGCTGTTTCGGCTCAAGCCGAACACGCCCATCAAACCCGTGATCGCGCGCGCGGTCTGGTTTCTCTACTTTGGTGGACAGGCGGCGATTGCCTGGGCGTTCATTTACGCAGTGATTTAGCCAATCGTCTCGTCAAAGCTCGGTGAAACCGGAAGGATCTCCCTCACTCCGCTGCCATCGCGCGCCGTTGGGTCGATTTCCATGATCGCCAACGACCGCTCAGCTGAGCCATCCGCGCGGAAGCGGAACAAGCCATTCACACCGAGAAAGCCATCGCGACTGATCAGCTCCTCGGTTTCCAGCACACCATCCTGCGAAAGTGCCACAACGAGCGCTGCTGCATCATAGGCCACCGCCGCAAGCGAGCTTGGTTCGGAGCCATAAAGACGCGCAAAACTTTGCTCGAAATCGGCAATATCTGAAGCTGGAGCAGTCGGGAACCAGGCGCCGCGCAGGCTCGGCTCGCGCCAAACCGCTTCATCATTCCAGCCACCAGTCCCCAGCATTTTCACCTCGCGCGTGTCGACCCCGTAATAGGCCAGCAGGGGCGCGATCCGTCGCAAGCGATTGCCGCGCTCCGGCACCAGAACGGCCACGCGCGCGCCAGCCTCGACGGCACTGGCAATCGTTGTCGCAAAATACTCCGCTTCCGCGGCTGGATTGGTATTGCCTGACTCGTAAAAACCAGACGCCAGCATGAAGCCACCATTCAGAAGAACGGCTTCCTGCATAGCAGCTTCGATCCGGGTTCCGAGGCTGCTTTGCGGTCCGAAAAAGGCGAACTGATCATACCCGCGCAGCGCTGCGTACTCGATAATGGCAGCGACTTCCTCTTCCGGCGCGATCGAGGCCAGCCAGGCCCCATAACTGGCGACGGACCGGTCATTTGAGAACGCGATAACCGGCTTGCCCTCTTTCGGTTCCTCTGCACCGAGGCCAAAGAAGCCGGTCTCGGTCTCCGGTGTGAGTGCTTCTCGCACCGGCTGCACATTGGCTCCGAAAAGTGGTCCAAGGACGATATCGACGCCTTTGTTTGCCAGATCCTCTGCACCAGCAGTCGCCTGGCTTACAGAGCCGCCTGTATCTTTCGGCAGGAGGACAATGTTCTCGTTGCCATAGTCAAACAGGGCGAGTTCGATCCCGGCCAGCATGCCTTCGGCCTGTTGGCGAACGCGCGGATTGGGATGTGTGAATGGCAGCAACACTCCGGCACGAATGATCTCGCGACCTTCCATATGCGGCGGGGTGTACGGACCTTCCGGCACGACAATCTCGCCCATGTTTTCTTCGTCTATCGGGCTTCCATCCGGATTGGTCGCTTCGCCGCCCGGCACCGGATCAACGCGCGGATTACCAGTCGAGATTGGCCCAACGGGTCCTGGCGCCTGGGTCGCGCATCCGGCCAGCGCCAGAAAAGCGGAAAAAAACAGGATTGGCAGGGGCCTGCGGACGCGCAATGTTGCCGGTGATGTCATCAAAGTATCCCTCTTCCATTGCACCAGATGGTGACGACGTGAATCGTTTCTCTGGCGAGCCTAAATCCGGGACCGACGCGGCGCAACCGCTTGCGTCCGGTCTTTACATCGTCGCGACCCCAATCGGGAATCTGCGCGACATCACCCTGCGAGCGCTCGACACGTTGCAGGCTGCGGATGAAGTGCTCG
>JANSXJ010000434.1 GCA_024743015.1 Hyphomonas sp.
GTTTGTCCGATCTAAGTGGTCCGTGTGGGTTTCCAGCGCGTATACAGGGCATAGCACGATGAGCAAGTCTGAAAGCTTTTTCATCATTATTGAAAAACGATAATTATTTGTTGACAGTCGAGTAGGGCAGGCGTAAAGCCACGGTCCAGACTTATGAGGGATAAATGAAGCAGGTAGGTCTCGTTTTTGGTGTTCTTGCGCTCGGCGCATGCTCAACCGTGCCAAGTCTTCCACGCGTGGGAGGCGAACCTCTGGTTGTGTTCCCGGTAGCACCTGATGCGCCAGAAACCTGGGCCATTATGGGGGTCTCCGGCGAAACCCCCGACTCCAACTGGCTTGCTCAATTCAATGATCCGATGTTGGTAGAGCTCGTCAATGAGGCGCTTGCGGCCAATCCATCTATCCGATCTCAGTTTTACGCTGTCGAAGCGGCGCGCGCACAATCGCGCAGCGTCTATGGCCGGACACTGCCTAATGTTTCCGGATCGCTATCAGGGGGCGGTACGAGCAACTACAATCCGATCACCGATTCACGCACAGACAATTCCACCTTCGGGGTCGGTCTGGACTTGAGTTGGGAAATTGATCTCTGGGGTCGCTTGCGCGCCGGGATCAACGCCGCCGAAGCCGACCTGATTGCGAGCGAAGCCGACCTGGCCTCGGCCAGACTGGCGCTGGCGGCCCAAACTGCCTCGGCCTGGTTCGACTTGAACGAAGCCCTCGCGCAGGAGCGGGTTGCGGTTCAGACGTTCGAGGCGCGAACACGCGCGCTCGAACTCACCGAGCGACGATTCTCGCGTGGTCTTGCGACGGCGCTGGACGTGCGCACTGCACGCACCACGCAGGCCTCTGCGGAAGCCTCGATTGCCGGACGTCGGCAGGCGAGCGGCAATGCATCCCGCCGCCTGGAAATCCTGCTCGGGCGATATCCTTCGGCTGAATTGGATGCGCTGGCAGAGCTCCCGTCGCTAGATGCGCTTTCGGCGGCTGGGAGCCCGGTTCTGCTTTTGTCGCGCCGGCCTGACATTGCTGCGGCTGAAGCGCGCGTGACGGCGGCTGGTTTGCGAGCCGAACAGGCGCGCCTTGCGATGCTGCCCGGACTGCGTCTGACGGGATCTGCATCCACGACTGAAACAGATCTCGCGGACGCCCTCGATCCAAGTCGAATTGCGGCGCGCTTGATTGCCAGCCTGACGGCGCCAATCTTCAATGGCGGCGCACTGGATGCTGACCGTGATGCTGCTGTGGCGAGTGCCCGGGCAGCCGTGGAAAATTATGCCGCGACGACGCTGACCGCGTGGCGCGAAGTTGAAGACGCGCTCGCCGCTGATTCACTGTTGGCGCAACAGGAAAATGCGCAAGTGCGAGCCTTGGAAGAAGCTCGCCTGGCTGAGGAACTGGCCACGCGCCAGTACACCAACGGCCTGGTCTCGATCTTTAATCTGATCGATTCCCAAACCCGGCGTCTGAATGCTGAGAGCAACGTGATTGCAGCACGCTCAGCCCGCGCGTCAAACCGAGTAAGTTTCCATCTTGCTCTCGGAGGCGGTTTGCCTGTGGCGGAGCCCACAGCCCCCGAATCCGCGAGCCTAAATAGCCCGGAAGTGGCAGTCCTCCCATGAGTCGTATTATTTCAATTGTACTGGTTGTCCTGGCCCTGGCGGGCATGGGCGCTGCGGCCTTCATGACCATCGAGGTCCTGAAGCCAGAACCTGAGCAAGCGGACGAAAAATTCGCAGGCCTCTCTGTTTTCGCAGAACGCATCGGGCGCGAAGACCTCAATTTCACCGTAAAAGCGCAAGGCGAGGTGAGGCCGCAGCGTGAAATCGTCGTCGCGCCGCAAATCGCCGGTCGGATCGCATATGTCTCGCCCGACTTTATCGATGGTGGCTTCATTCGTCGCGGACAGGTTCTCGTCAGACTCGAAACGGCGGACTATCAGCTCGCCGTCGTTCGCGCCCAATCTGGTGTTGCGAGCGCAGAGCAGCGCCTCGCCCGCGAAATTGCCGAAGCGGAAGTTGCACGTCAGGATCTCGCCAATCTCGGGATCACGGATTCAAGCCCGCTCGCCCGCCGTGAACCACAAATGGCGGAGGCCCGGGCCGCGTTGGAATCCGCGAAAGCACAGCTGGCCGATGCCGAACTTGCTCTGAGCCGCACCGCGGTGGTTGCGCCATTCGATGGCCGGGTCCGGGAAGAAACGGTGGATGTGGGTCAATTCGCATCGCCCGGTCAGTCCCTTGGTCGCGTTTTCGCAACGGACGTTGTGGAAGTGGCGCTACCAATTACGGATGAGCAGTTGGGTCAATTGGGATTACCGCTCGCCTTTGCGGAGACAGCCAACACCAAAGGCCCCCGCGTCATTTTTTCTGCTCCAGTGGGCGGCATTGAACGTCAATGGGAAGGACGCGTTACGCGGTCATCTGCTGCGGTCAACTCGCAGACTCGCTTGATCAATGTGATTGCAGAGCTCGACGACCCTTATGGTGCAGGGTCCGACAATGGAGCGCCCATGGCACCAGGTCTGTTCGTCACCGCCGAGGTCGATGGCACCCGGATCGAAGATTTGCTCGTCGCGCCCCGATCGGCCATTCGCGGCGGTAACAACATCTTTATTGGCGAGCCCGAAAACGGCGCGCTACGCATCTTCCCGGTTGATCTGGTTTACAGCTCGTCCGACGGAGCGTGGTTCCGCAGCAATGACGTAGAGGTTGGCGATCTGGCAATTGTCAGCCCCATCCGCGGATCGAATGACGGGATGAGCATCACGATCCTGGAGCGTCTCGAAGACGGGACGATCAAAAACCACAATGAGGCGGCAAACTCTGCTGCCACCGACAATGAACGAGACAGTGTCGCCGGCACGGCGAACGAGGTCATCGCTTCGACAGGTGATGGAGGCCAATAATGTCTGGCATGGTATCCTGGTTTGCGCGAAACGCGGTTGCGGCCAACCTTTTAATGGTCGTCGCCTTCATTGGCGGCGTGCTCGGTTTCAACTCGATGGAACGCGAAATGTTTCCGGTTGTTCCGGTTGCGGGGGCCTCGGTCACCATGACGTGGAACGGCGCGTCTCCCCAGGATGTCGAAGAGCA
>JANSXJ010000319.1 GCA_024743015.1 Hyphomonas sp.
ACTGCCTCAGGGTCTCCGGAGAGGCCTGAATGAAGTTTGATTGTTCTTCCAAGGCGTGATCCAGGGTGGTGAAGCTCATGCGGTTTTCTCCAGACGTCGGGCTGTCTCGGGGACAGTCTTTTTTGGTGTTGCAATCGTTGTACGCACAGAAGACTGCTTTGGTTTTGAATGATATTTCGCACCCTTCAGCCACAGCTTGAGGGCCTGCCAGTGAATGCCAAGTGTGACTGACAGGCTTGAGAGTGGCTTTGTGAATGCGAGCGAGACAAACGCCGCTGATGTTGCCGGGCGAGCCTTGGCTGCAATGGTCGCCATGTGCGATTGGGCGCCGTCTTTTTGGGTCGCCACGATCAATCGAAGATCAGTCTCGCTCCAGCGCAGCGTGAACTTGTAAGTGCCGGAAACGTCAAAGAATGGAGAAACGTGAAACACTTTATCCGTCGCATGCTCGTGACGGACATCGTTGGGCGTCGCAGCTGCATAGACGTGCGTTTCGCCGAACGTGTTGTTGACCTCGTACAGGATCCCTTTCAACGCGCCATCACCATCATGTCCAAGCCAAAGCGATATTGGGGCGAACTTATAAAAGGCATGCCTCGGAAACGTGACCAGACGGATGGCACCGCCCTTAAGGTCGATGCCTGCCTTTGCAAATTCCTGCTCCGCCCAGGGACGAAGATCGACGTCTTCGCCATTGCCATGATCACGTCGATTGAACGAGAACAAGTTGGAACGATCTACGCTAAAAACGGAACTCTGCCGGTCCGCTTCATCGAGGCGATCGATATCAACATCGATCAGCGCCAATCCGTATTTGAAACGGTGTGTGAACGGGATCGATCTTTGGTGGATCGTATGACCTCTCCACAAGCGTAGGGCAGGGTGTTCCTTCACGATTAAATGGCTCCTAAAGCCACTTTATCATTTTCTGACGCACGCGTCATGGTTGCGGAGATTTCTACACCCTCCGCTGGCCATGGCACTTGGCCCCCGAGTGATAGTGCGCACGAGAGTCCCGCTTTCAGGCCATCCTCATGGAAACCGCTCCCCATCCATGCGCCAGCAAGCCAGATATGGCTTGTGCCCTGAATCCGTTTCAGTTCACGGACCGCAGCCTCTGCTGGGGCATCAAACTGCGGGTGGGCTTTTTCCATGGTGGCAAATGTGAGGTGCTCGGCCGGTGGTGTCTCGGGGTTCAATGTCACAAAGAGCGGCCGATCATTTGGCAGGTTCTGCAGTCGATTCATCCAATAGGTCAGACACATTTCCGGCCCGCCCTGTTTCATGACGTTCCAGCTCGCCCACGCCGCCTTGCGTTTTGGCATCAGGCTGGGGTCGCGATGCAAGTAGATCTTGTTTGGGCGATATCTCGTGGAGCCTAGAAGAAAACGCTGTGTGTCATACTCTTCGTCCAGCAATCGGAGCGTTGTATCCGAATGCGTCGCCAGGATCACATCATCATAAACTTCAGTTCGACCATTTGCGAGGATGACGCGGACTTTGTCTCCGAAAGGTGCAACAGCTTGTACAGGCGAGGCGAGCTTGAGGCGATCTCCGAGCAATCCAGAAACACGTTCTACATAATTGCGCGAGCCGCCTGAAACGGTGCGCCACTTCGGACGCTCTTTATGCATTAGACGATGGTTTTCGAAGAACTGAAAGAAGCTGCGCGCCGGATAGTCGAGCATTTCGGCTTCGGGCGTGGACCAGATCGCGCCACCCATAGGCAGGATGTAATTATCGAGGAAATCCTGATCAAAGCCGTGATTCTCAAGCCAGAAGCCGAGTGAGATATCATCAATTTTCCCCGCCTCAAGTTCTGACCGGGCAAGATCATTGAACTTCAGAATGGTGCGCCAGAACCTGTGGAATTTCGGACGAAAGAAGTTTCGCCGCTGCGCGAAGATGCCGTTCAATGTCGAAGCCCACTCATACCCGTCGGGGTTGGAGACCGCAAAGCTCATATCGCTGGCTTCTGTCTGTACACCCAATGCGTCGAAAAAGCCGATCAGATTGGGATAGTTGAGCGCGTTATAGACAATAAACCCAACGTCGACGGCGATCTCGGTGCCTTCATAATCGATATCGATCGTATGCGCGTGTCCGCCCGCACGATCGTTTGCTTCGTAGACGGTAATGTCAGCTGTATCCTTCAGCGCATACGCCGCGCCGAGCCCGGAAATGCCTGAACCGATGATTGCGATCCGTTTCATGCTGCGTCTCGTCTTTCTTTGAGTGTTTCATATGCGGCCAAGGCGCGTTCGCGGCCAACCTTGTGATCTACGATAGGTTTGGGATAAGTTTTCCCAAGCGTGATACCCGCCTCGCGCAGGATGAGGGGCCCAGCCTCCCAAGGCTGATAGAGATATTTGCGTGGGAGGCGCGCCAGTTCGGGGCACCATTTGCGCACATAGTCGCCGGTTTCATCGAACTTATCGCCTTGCGTAATCGGATTGAAAATTCGGAAGTAAGGTGCGGCATCGGCGCCTGATCCTGCAGTCCATTGCCAGCTTGCGCTATTGGACGCTGGATCGGCATCGACCAGCGTATCCCAGAACCAGTCCTCGCCGCGACGCCAGTGGATGAGCAAGTGTTTGGTCAGAAAGCTGGCCACAATCATCCGCACGCGATTGTGCATCCAGCCTGTGTGCCAGAGCTGTCGCATCCCGGCATCGACGATTGGGTATCCGGTTCGCCCGGTCTGCCAGGCTTTCAATAGCGCGTCATCGTCCTGCCAGGGCATCAAGTCAAAATCGGACTTGTAGTTTTCGGTAGCGAGGTCAGGATTATGAAAAAGGAGAACATAGGAGAAATCGCGCCAGGCGACTTCGGACAGGAATTTGCGGCCGTTCTTTTCATCCACCTCACCCGCTGCCATCCGACTGGTCGTCGCGCGCCAGATCTGTGCTGGTGACATCTCGCCGAAGGCCAGATGAGGTGAGAGCGCCGAGGTTCCGTCTTCCAGATCCGGGCGGTTTCGATCTGCGCCATAGTCGTTAACCGGGCCGCTTAGAAAGGATTCCAGCTTCTCGATCGCGCCGTGTTCACCTGGTGTCCAGACCGGATCAAAGCCCTTCGACCAGTCGGGACGCGATGGATGCAATTGCCAATCGCCGAGCGCCTCGGAATCGATTGCAGGATCGTCAAGATCAGTTGGTTGTTCGGCGGGGGCGGGGCACTCATAATTTGCTTGTACCGCCCGCCAGTACGGCGAATAGACTTTGTAATAGCCGCCGGAACCCGTGCTCTGCGTCCAGGGTTCGGTCAGTACGGATCCGTTGAAGCTTTCGACGGAGATGTCTGCTGCTTTAAAGTCCGATTTGATCGCCGCGTCGATTTCCCGTCCGGCTAGGTCATAGCGACGGTTCCAGAACACCGCTTGTGCGCCGGTTTCGTCCTGAATCGCTTTCAGTTCCCGGTTCGCGTCGCCGGTCCTCAAAATCAGGCGACCACCCAGAGCGGCGATGTCTGCGCTCAACGAGCGTAGCGACTTGTCGAGCCACCATTTCGACGCGCCGCCCATCTCGCGAAGACTGTCATTCGTTTCACGGATGTAAACACAGATCACTCGGGATCCCGCCGTGCTAATCGCGGCGGCCAGCGCAGGGTTATCGGATAAACGCAAGTCACGGCGAAACCACATGATTGCGGGGGATGGGCTCACGGGTTTCGCGCTCCTAATTGGCTCGGTCCTACTCGTTCTACGAGTGGAGTTCCTGATCGGATTAGGAAAAAAGCTGTCGCAGTTAGCACGTGACTTTCTGACTGTTGGGCTGCGGTTCCCATCCCATTCCGTTTCAAGCTATCTATAAGGCATCGGGCGAAACGCAGCGATGAGGGAACCAGACGTGACGGATCAGAAGCGCCTCAGCTTTGGCATCGGACTGCTGTGCTATAAGCGCTACGACACATTTCGTGCAGCGCTCGAGACGTACAAAGACGCTGGCCTGTTCGATCTCGCGGATGAGACGATCGTGGCGTTCAACGAATTGGATGAGGAGGGCCGCGCCCTTGCTGAAGAGTTTGGCTTAACCGTCATCGGGTCTGAGGCGAATACCGGTATTCTCGGCGGGTTCAAGATGCTCGCAGAAGGGCTCTCATCTGAAATCGTCCTGCTGCTCGAAAACGATTTGCCGCTCATTGAGTCTGCAAAAGAAGCGAGACGTCAGATTGAAAACGCGCAGCGTGCGTTGGCCCGTGAAGAGGTCGACGTCTTTCGGTTCCGCCACAGGATCCATCCAGGGTATCGTGACCAGTCTTCCTGGAAGTTCCTGCGCTATTATCGGCCGTCTTTCATGGCGCAGCTTCGTCGCTTGCTGCGACCTGGCAAAGCCCAGAAGATGATTGGCAATTCAATCTACGTTTTTACCGAACCCGATAAAGTATTTGATGATATCGAACGAATGCCCGAAGGGTGGTTCAAGATTTCCGCCAGACACATCACCTGGTCGAACCAGTCGATCATGATCCGGC
>JANSXJ010000239.1 GCA_024743015.1 Hyphomonas sp.
CAACCAGCGATCTCCATTCCATCCGCATCATACATCACATCTGAGACCATCATGGACGCAACACCGTCGTGAAGCGCGTGGCACGTGTCGAGTTGTCGAACAACTCGCTGAACACCCTGCGCCTGATAGAAACCGAGCAAGACGCCGGTATTCTTCGCGAAATGTTCTGCGCTCTTGAACGCGTATGACCGCCCTGTCTGGGTTGTCAGAGCCGGAAAGGTCCAGTGGGCTGCGATAGCGTCTGCATCACCCTCATTGAAGGCGGCGACATAGGATTGACACCAGTCGGCGAGTTCAGCCTGCAAATCAGTCAAAGCTCAACTCATTCTCTCCGAGGGGTTCGAAATATTTTGCAACATCGAGATCAGTCACGCCTTCGAGCGTATCAGGAGACCATTTGGGCGCATGGTCCTTGTCGATGATCACGGCCCGAACACCCTCTAAGAAGTCAGACGACTGAACCTTACGCCAACCGATGCGGTATTCCATGCGCATATTGTCTTCAAACGTCTCGCAGGCGCCACCTTCGCGCACCTGCCGAAGCGCGACCTTCACCGTCTCGGGTGATTTGGTACGGAGCGTTTCGGCTTGCTGTGTCGCCCATTCAGAGCCTTCGGCCTCGAGCGCCGCAACAATCGCTTCGGCGCGATCCCCCGCAAAGCAGGTGTTGATCGTCTCCATGTGAGTCTCAAAACTGCCCATGGGAATCGTGTGCGTCAGGCGGGACAAGATTTCGCCAAGCATCTCGGCCGCCCCGGCGGAGAAATCCGCTTCGGCGATCTGGAGTTTCAAATTCGGGATAAGCTCAGACGGCAGGAAATGCGTCGCAACCCTCGCCGCCGCAACGTCAGCACCTTTGAGGCGCGCGCCGGTCAGCGCGAGCCAAGTCCCGAGCTCTCCGCGCAATCGAGGCAGGAACCAGCCTCCCCCGACATCCGGGAACAGACCAATACCCGTCTCTGGCATCGCAAACAGAGTCCGTTCCGTCGCCACGCGATGCGATCCATGCACGGACAGACCGACTCCGCCGCCCATGGTGACGCCGTCCATCAGCGAAAGGTACGGTTTCGGGAACGCCTTGATTACCGCATTCATACGATATTCTTCGGCAAAGAAAGCGCGCGCTTGCTTGCCGTCGCTCATTCCGCTCTCACGAAGCATCGCGATATCGCCGCCCGCACAGAAGCCGCGACTGCCATCAGCGTGATCGATAACAACCAGATGAACAGCGGGGTCCTGCGCCCAAACGCGCAGCGCCGCCAGGATGGTCTCGCACATGTCGAAATTGAGCGCATGCAGGGCTTCGGGTCGATTGAGGGTGAGGTAACCTACACCGCCCTCGGTCTTGGTCAGGACTGAATCTGTCATGCAACGGCGTTAGCGCGACACGCTCAGCGGGTCCAGTGACCAAACCAGGATCTTATCGGACGTTAGTGACCGCCGCCAAAAATGCCGGTGCGGACATTGTAGTCGACAGCAATGGCATAGTCGGGATCGTCTTCACTATCGACGATAAGCTGTCCGGCCTTGGTCAGAAGCTTGTGGCAATCGCGGGACAGGTGGCGCAGCTTGAGCGTCTTCCCTCTTGCCTGATACTTGGCGGCGAGATCCTCGATCGCTTGCAGGGCTGATTGGTCTACGACGCGCGAGCGCAGGAAATCGACAATAACAACGTCCGGATCTTCATCGGGATGAAAGAGTTCAGCAAAACCATCTGTCGATCCAAAAAAGAGCGGTCCCTCAATCTCATAAACGGTCGCCCCCGGCGTCCGAACCGAGTCGCGCTGCAGAATGCGAATGCGCTTGGCATTGTTCCAGGCATAGGCCAGCGCGCTGACAATGACGCCCACCACGACCGCGACTGCAAGGTCTTTCCAAACCGTGACGCCGGTAACTAGCAGGATGACGAAAGCATCCGTCCAGGGAATCTTGGACATAATGCGCAGACTGTTCCAGGCGAACGTCCCGATCACGACCATGAACATAACGCCGACGAGCGCGGCGAGCGGGATCATCTCGATCCATTGCGATCCTATCAGTATAAAGGCCAGCAGGAAGAGCGCCGCCGACAGCGCGGACAAGCGTGTACGCCCACCCGACTTCACGTTGATCATAGATTGACCAATCATCGCGCAGCCGCCCATACCGCCAAAGAACCCAGTAACGACGTTTGCGGTGCCTTGCGCCACACATTCCTGAGACGCGCCGCCGCGCTGATTGGTGATCTCGCCGACCAGGTTGAGCGTCAACAGGCTTTCAATCAGGCCAATCGCTGCCAGCACGACAGCGTAGGGTAGAATGATCTCAAGCGTTTCCAGATTGAGCGGTACGGTCGGCACATGGAAGGTTGGCAGGCTGCCCTTGATGGACGCGAGGTCACCGACGACTGGCGTGTCGATGCCGAAGCCGATCACGACGGCTGCAACAACACCAATCCCTGCCAAAGGCGCTGGGACGATTTTCGATAGTTTGGGCAGCCCCCAGATGATCAGCATCGTTACAGCAATCAGGCTGAGCATGATTGCCATTTCGCCCGTCGGGAGCCAATCGCCGTTCGGCAAGAAGCTGTGCCCGTCCGGCTGCGCCGTTCCAGGGACCTGGAACTGGCCCAGCTGCGCGAGAAAGATGACGATTGCGAGCCCGTTGACGAAGCCAAGCATGACCGGATGCGGAACAAGCCTGATGAACTTTCCGAGTTTGAACACGCCTGCCCCGAGCTGCAGGATCCCCATCAGCACCACTGTTGCGAATAGATATTCGACACCGTGCTGGGCAACCAGTGCCACCATCACAACGGCGAGCGCGCCCGTTGCTCCTGAAATCATGCCGGGCCGACCGCCCATGACCGCGGTGATCAAACCCACGAGGAAAGCTGCATACAGCCCGACCAGTGGTTCAACGCCGGCAACAAAAGCGAATGCCACGGCTTCCGGGACCAGCGCCAGAGCGACGGTGAGGCCGGCGAGCAGCTCAGTCTTCACCCGCGACGGCGTGAACGTCGCGCGCTGGGTTTGGGCCCAGCTGGACAGGTTGATGCGGTCGGCATAGTCAGCGAATGTGGATCGGGCCATGGGGCGTCTCTGAATTGCGGGAGGAACCGGGCGGTCCGTAGTGCAATTCATTCCCAGTAGCTAGCCCTGCCGGTCAGGCGATACTGTTTTGCGTGGATTTTCCTCGCGTCAGAATGGACAAGGCTGCGCGACTGCTCCAAGCCTGCATGCAAGTAAGCATTTGCAGGAGAGACCCATGAAGTCGCTGTTCGACATTTCAGGAAAAACCGCCCTCGTCACCGGAGGCTCCAGCGGTATTGGCGCCATGATCGCCCGTGGTTTCGTAGAGAATGGCGTGAAGACCTATATCTCGGCACGCAAGGAAGAGCGTCTGAAAGCGAAAGCCGATGAGCTGTCCGAAATCGGAACCTGCATCCCGATTCAGGCCGATTTGTCGAAAGTCGCCGGAATTGAGAAGCTCGTCGCGGAAATCTCAGAGCGCGAAAGCCAGCTGGATATTCTGGTCAACAATGCCGGCGCCAATTGGGTCGTTCCAATTGATGAATTCCCGGAAGATGGCTGGGATAAGGTCATGAACATTAACATCAAGTCGGTTTTCTTCATGACACAAAAAGCGCTGCCGCTGTTGCGCGCGGGCGGGTCAAAAGAGGATCCAGCGCGGGTGATCAATATTGCCTCGATCAATGGCATCACCAATCCCGGCATGCCCTCTTATGCCTACTCAGCCAGCAAATCCGGGGTCGTACATCTGACCAAACATCTCGCTACTGACCTCGCCCGCCACTACATCAATGTGAATGGCATCGCGCCGGGCTTCTTTCCCAGCGATATGACCAAGGAAGCGACTAATTCAGACGCGATCCGGGAATCCGTTATCAAGCAGATTCCCCGGCGGCGCATGGGTGAGCCCGAAGATATGGCCGGAACCGCGATCTATCTCTGCTCCCGCGCCAGCGCCTGGGTTGATGGCCACACGATTGTGCTGGATGGCGGTATGATCGCCTAGCTGTCGCCCGGGGTGTCGCTGACGATAGAGGTGATCCAGTCCTTATAGTGCGCAACCCGGACGTAAATGCCGGGTGCGTCGCGACGGGCGCAGCCTAGCCCCCAGCTGACAATGCCAATCTGGACCGGTTCGCCCTCAGGAGGTCGATGCACGAGCGGTCCCCCACTGTCGCCGGTGCAGCTATCCTGCTCACCAACGCCCGCGCAGATATGCGTTTCGGCGGTGATCATCAGGCCTTCGAACTGGCTCGGGTCTTCATAGCGTGAAATGGTGGCATCCATGCGGCGCTTGCAGGCCGCTGGGCTGAGCGAGGGAACGCTCGCTTGCTGCAGCGCAAGGCTTGGCGCATTAACGGCACCGCGTCGCCCGATGGCTGTTTCCGCACTACCCGCCTCATAAAGGAAGCCGTATCCGGCGACCTCGACCTGATCGCGTCGTACACGCACGGGCGGAGCAAAAAAGCCATCAAGGGTCGCGGTCGCGCCTGTCCAGGTGCCGGCGATCTTGAGCAAGGCGACGTCGTGACCCTGATGCGAATGCCCGACCGAATAGTCCGGATGGATATACATGTCGGCGATTTCATAGGTCACTTCCGTTGGGTCGTCCCCAAGGTCGCCCAAGCCGGCAACAACAGTCAGTTGCCCGAGATTTTGGAGGTCTTGTCCCGGCTTATTGGTTTTCTGGTACTGAATAACGCGCCGCTCACCGGAGGGGCTGTCGTCCAGCTGAGCGTATTCGACACAGTGCGCAGCCGTCAAAACCCATTGCTCCGAAATCATCGTCGCGCCGCACAGGTGATAGGCCCCGCCCGTCTCATGCGATATTTGCAGCGAGGCCATCCCTGGCCAATCCTCAATATCCGCTGGCTCACCGCCAACGACACATCCAACGAGCCCCACGGACATTACCGTTGTCGCCGCCAAGCCTTTCCAATAGGTCCTCATCCCGATCCTCCCCCGACGCGGAGATTGGGCTCTATGCGTCCAGGGCGCAACCCTCAATCGTGATCCGATGCATGATCCGGCGCTGGCCCTGATAATCGTTCAGGGCCCAGTGCCAGGTTGAACGATTGTCCCACATCGCGATGGAGCCAGGTTCCCATTTGAATCGATGATGAAACGCGTGCCCTTTGAACACATGCGCGTACAATTCTGCGAGAAGTTCATCGCTCTCTTCTTTCTCAAGCCCGACGATCTCGCGCGTGAAAGCCGGATTGACATAAAGCGCTTTCTTCCCGCTTAGCGGATGCTTGATTACGATCGGATGTTCCGGATCGGTCAACGCCTCTGCCACAGACGCATTGCCGATCCGGTGCGTGCCCGCATCATGCGCACCGGCATCCGTCGTGTTGTAATAGCTGTCGGGCCCTTCCCCGAAAATGTGCTTGCCGGAATGGATCGCCGTCCGACCCTCAATCTTTTCTTTCAGGTCTGAAGGCAGGCTCTCATAGGCTTTATACATGCTAGCAAACATCGTATCGCCGCCACTCTCTGGAAGCTCGCGCGCAACCAGCACGGATCCAAGCGCCGGCTCGTGGTCATAGGAATGGTCGGTATGCCATCCGCCACCAATATTGTCTTTCTGATCCGGCTCCTTGGCGACCAGTGCTATTTCCGGATAGTCTGGATGGGCCGCAAAGAAACGATTGATGTTGATGTCTCCAAATCGCTCGGCAAAGGCGATATGGTCCTCTTCTCTGGTATCCTGGCCGCGGAAAAAGATAACTCCATGCTCCGCAAAGGCGCCTTTGATCGCTTCAAATTCGGCGTCATTCAGAGACTTGATATCGACATC
>JANSXJ010000312.1 GCA_024743015.1 Hyphomonas sp.
CCCCGCTGCCACCAGCAGTTCCTGCAGCTGCGGCTCAGTCAGGGTAATGGCGGGCACAAACGGCATGGGTTGGCTTTCGTTGGTGGAGGTTGCTGGACGATCCGTCCATCTTCATTGCCGCACACCCGGCAAATGATCTCAACCATCCAGTTCCAACAGCTCGCCCAACCGCTTGGTCACCGGGCGTAGCGGATCGACCAGCCCAAGATCGTAAATCAGCGTCGTCTCCAGGTTGCCGCGATGATCGACATAGTGGGAGACCGCCTCGCGAGAGACGCCTTGGCCCGTGATCATTAATGAGATCGCGATCCGCTTAAGGTCATACAACTGAAAATGCTCTGGCACGCCGGGCAGGGCCTTGAATCGCTGCAACGCCCGATGAAAGTTGTTGCGGGGTTTGTTGGGGTCGTCCTGCTGCGGAAACACATACTTCGCCTCAGGCCAGCGCTGCCGCTGGGCCAGCACAATTTCGGCCACTTTGGGGTGGATCGGCACTGAGCGGTAGCTGTACTCAGCCACGCGGCGCGAGAGCTTAAGCCCTTTGGTGGCGTGTTTGTGCCAGATCAGTTGCTCCAGATCGAAATGCGCAAACTCCGCTTGCCGCACCTCCACCGGGCGGGCCATCGTCAGCAACAACACCCCCATGAACTGGCAGAGCTCTTCGAGCTGCCGGTTGCGCTGCGTGATCTGACCGATCACCAATGCCTGATCGCGCCGCGCGTGGCCGGTCGCATCTTCCAGCAGCGGCGGTACCTCCAGCACCGGCTCGAAGATCAGTCGCGTCACCTCCCGAATTTGAGCGGGGGTATAGTCGCGCCGCCGCCGGGTCACCCGCCGCAACTCCACCGGATCACACGGGTTGCGCATGTCGATCAGCTGCATCCGCAGAGCCCAGTTGTAGAGCGCCTTGAGATGACGCAGCGCGGCATTGGCCTGATGGTCGCTAGTAATGCTGTTGACGAACTGCATCACCAGTCGGGGTGTAATCTGCTCGGCGGCATGGTTCTGATAGCGCTGCCCAAACGGGACCAACCGCGCCGGGGCAGGGCCACCCTTGCGCGGTTGCTGGCCATCGATCACCAGCCACGGCGCGATCAATGCGCGGAAGTTACGCTGATGCGGGACGCTCAACCGGTGCAGCTTGCCCGTGTGGTACTCGTCAATCAGTGCCCGCAGCGTGACGCTGTGCGCCCGGCGATAGTCAATTTGGGTGACCATCGGGTCTGTTCCGCTGTTGATCTCCAGCTCGCGCTGGCGCGCCGCCAATCGGGCCGCCTCGACGTTAAGGACCGCCGCATCGCCGAGCACCGCCCGCTTGCGTTTGCCATTGAACCGGTAGTCGTGCACAAACGCTTTGCGGCCACTGCTGAGCACCCTCAGACCCAGCCCAGCCTGAGCGCCATGGCGAACTCGCCCATTTTGATCAATGGGCGAATCCCAGACGATTTGCTGCTGTTTATGCGGTGAGCAAGTCGCTGAGCGCACCAGACTGTCGGTTAAGAAAATCTGGCTCATGTGAGGGTAAGTTGTGTCACCGTCATGTCACCAATATGGTACCAAAACGGTGAAAAAGAAGCCATCAAAAACGTGTATTTTGCATCAAAAAATGATAATAAATATATGTTTTACTTGTATTTTTATTATTTGATTGTTGTAACTCTTTTCAGCTGAAAATCCTTGTGTCGGCGGTTCGAGCCCGCCCCCGGCCACCATATTTTTCAAGGACTTAAGGAGTTCTCCGTTCCCTCCGTTCGACGCGTGTCACCGTGGTGTCACCAGAATTTGGATACTCCGGAAATCTCTCAAACATGCTTGCTTTTTAATGTATCTTGGCTTGTTCGTCATGCTAATGGCCAAAAGCTAAAATGCCTGCAAGCGATTCTGATTAAAGTTCGTTGACATAAAAGCAGGACATCGAAGGTTTCAGATCAAATAGCGTCTTTCCAGTGACGATGATTTGCGGCGGATCGGCGTACTTGCACTTGCTGGTTTTCGGCCAAAATTCTTTGACTAAGATAACCATACTTGACCGCCATCGTTTGCCTTCCCTATTCCCTCTGCCGGTTTTTGTTGCAACGCGGTGCGATTCCGAGCACCGTCTCGTCGTAATATCTGCTGAACTCGGGCTGACTCAGCTCTAACCGGTTTGGAGAATGATCAGATGTACCAATACTGGCTTGTCGGGGCTCTGGTCACGGCGTGTGCGGTTCCGTTTGTGCTTGATCAGGCACGTGCAAACTCTGCCCTGGAAAGGGCGGCGGAAATCAAAGAGTGGCGGGCGCAATGCCAAGACCCTGATCCCGACCTGCGCTTAGCCATTATGGAGGCCGCCATCGACACGGGCGATCAGTCGATTATCCGCGTTTGCCTGCGGAATGCGTTGCAAGACGATAGCTCGGATGTCCGCAATCTTGGGCTGCGGGCTGCAATAGCAGCTGCCGACAAGCTCGTATTTACAGTGGAGATACCGGAGCATCTCGACCGGGCGTTCAAGGAAGCAGGCGATGACGAGAGGCAATGGCGTGAAATCAACAAATGGTTCGACACGCGGCTTTGGCGGCAAGTTCAGAACGCGGCCATCTTTGAAATCGACAGCAGCGATCTTACGGCCAGAGAATCACGGTGGTACCCTCTGGTTTCCATAACTCAGAGAAGCAACAATTATTTTGGTGATGCCGTGGTTTCAGACGGACAAGTGGTCTGGAACGGTCGCGTTGCGATAGGCAATTCTTCGCACGACTGTGTCATGAAGCTGGATGTTACCGACGACAACCGCTTGGATGGCAACATCAAGTGTGAACGCCATAGTGCCTTCAATCTTTCCGCACCGTTGTTTTGATTAGTAGGGGGATTCAATGAAGCCTTCGGCCCATGCCAGCGCCATTGTGGCGATTTTCTTACTCTTCATCTCGAATCCGGCGGTCGCACAAACGCCACTGGAACTCGCTTCACAGCTCAAAGAATGGCGAGCAGTCTGCACCGACCCTGATCCCGACGTGCAGGTTGGCGGCATGCTGGCGGCTTTGAACGAGGGCGATCAGACGATCATCAGGGTGTGCGCTGGAGCGGGGCTCAACAGCGACAATCCCGATATGCGGAACCTCTCGCTTCGTGCCGTTCTTGCTTCACTGGAGCAAATACGATTTGGCACGGACATGCCGCCTGAGTTGGCTGCCGCTTATGAAGCGACGGGAAGCGATCAAGCCAAAAGAGCGGAGTTGGATCAGACGAGAGTGGCCAGCATGGTCCGAGGCTTGGCTGGTGGAGTGGCATTCCACATTCAGGAGTCGTCAATCGAGAGCGGCTCGGCGGATTGGTATTCAATAACCAATCGTGACGATGTTGATGAGAGATACAGGGGCCGAATGACCCTTATGGCTGACAGGATTTCTTGGGAGGGGCGGGTCGTGGTTTTTCCGGGGACCTATGATGTCTGCGCGTTGTCAGCGTCGCTGACTGATGACGCTATGCTCGCCGGCACGCTCAAGTGCGGGCAAATGGAGCCTTTGCCGATAAAGGTTGAGCTGCTCTGAAATGGATCGATCCTTTGTCCGGCCTCTATCTGGTAGGCTCGAGTGTCACTCGCGCAAGACTTAAGGATTCTGTCAGCAACCTGACCCGAATGAGGTAATTCCGCTCTCCACCCCGAGCGACCCGACAAGCGTGCTGATCGACGCCGACTTTCAGAGCGCAGTCATGCACCCGAACCCAGGTGCGACCGTCATCGAAGCTCACATCTATGCCCACTGCAATCTCGCTTGCCTGAGACTCATTTAGTGAACATTCGGCGGACGTGTGCACTGTCAGAGCATTGATCCGGTCGGTACCTGACGGATCCAAGACAACCTCGATCCATCGCTTGCCGTCGTCAGCGCGCACCCGCCAACAACCATCTTGCTGTAAAAGCGCACTGGGGCCACTAGCACCTTCAGTCTTCGTGCCCGAGTAGCTGACAATCGTGAAAGGGTGGTGCCCGGTTGGCTCAGAGGTTTCAATCCGATGCATTGAGCTGTCGTTTAGGGTTCGAGCCAATGCTTCATGCGCACGCGCAATGGCATCAAAACGGATTCCCACGGCTCCGTTGTCAAAGACATCAGTGATCATCGCATAGGGACGTGGAAAACCAATCACGTCCGTTCGAGCGACTGCACCGGAAAGCCCACCACGCAAAGCCCGTCTGTCGCGCTCCGTCTCAGCCCGTAGGCGAACCCTCCATGGGCTCGGGCCGCTTTCGTGCAAGCCGGGCAGGAAACGATACAGTCCCTCGCTCTTTGGTCCGATACTTCGAACCGTAAAGCGTGCCGTGTCATCGTTCTGTATGCGTTGAAATGTCAGGGGCGATGGTCCTAGGCCGGAAAGGCATCCATCGACTGAACCGCCTGCCACCACTTTGGCGAACGCCAAATCGGCTTGTGCCGGGAGTTCGCTATGTGTCGCCGAGATTTCCGCCACGGCGACGGGTTTTGCGACTTCACCGCGACTGCCATCACGTAGTACGAATTCGAATGGTAGCAGGTCCGGCTCGGTGCCGCTTTGAGGCCGCCATCCAGC
>JANSXJ010000268.1 GCA_024743015.1 Hyphomonas sp.
CTTGAGCACTCAATAGAGACATAGATGTAAACGCGAAGGCGATGAGGATCAGGCGAATCATGTGGCGGTCCTTTAAACTCGATACTGTTCTATCAACAGTCTTGGTGCGCGTGAACCGTTGATGCATGCTGGTCAGCAGCAAAAGGCCATGCTAACGCGCGCGCCATGACGAAAAACGCTTCTGATTCCCTGTCCTACCGTGATGCTGGTGTCGATATTGAGGCAGGCGATGAACTCGTAAAAGCTATCGGGCCTCTCGCAAAAGCCACACGCCGGGCGGGGGTTATGGGCGGCCTTGGTGGATTCGGTGCCCTTTTTGATCTCAAGAAGGATGGTTGGCAGGACCCAGTTCTTGTTTCCGGCACGGACGGAGTGGGCACTAAACTCATGCTCGCCTTCGAAACCGGTATCCACGATACAGTCGGGATCGATCTGGTCGCCATGTGCGCCAATGACGTGCTCGCTCAGGGCGCTGAGCCACTGTTTTTCCTTGATTATTTTGCCACTGGAAAACTCGAAACAGGGATCGCTGAACAAGTGATTTCTGGAATCGCTGACGGCTGCAAACAGGCTGGATGCGCCCTAATCGGCGGAGAAACGGCCGAAATGCCAGGCATGTATCCACCGGGTCATTATGATCTGGCCGGGTTTGTTGTCGGTGCCGTTGAGCGGTCTGACATTCTTCCACGTATGGAGCAGATGCAGGCAGGCGACGTGCTGGTCGGAATTGCCTCGAGTGGACCACACTCGAACGGCTACTCGCTCATTCGCAAGGTGGTTGAGCGCACAGGCCTTGCTTATGAGGATGCCGCGCCATTTTCGAACAACGAAACGCTGGGTCGCGCTCTGCTGACACCAACGCGGCTCTATTCTGCCGCAGCGCTGCCTCTGATCAGGTCCGGCCAGGTGAAAGGCCTCGCCCACATTACGGGTGGCGGGCTGACAGAAAACACACCGCGTATGTGTCCCGATCACTTGACGCCGCGGATCGATCGCAAAGCGTGGATCGCACTCCCTGTGTTTGATTGGCTGCAAAACGAAGGCAATATTGTCGAAGACGAGATGCACCGGACGTTCAATATGGGTATCGGATTGGTCTTTGCTGTGTCCAAAGACGACGCAGAGGCGGTTTTGACTGAGCTCAAATCCCTCGGCGAAGCGCCCGTCGTGATTGGCGATCTCATCGAGAAATGACCCCGGTTCGGCTCGCGATACTGATTTCTGGCCGCGGCACCAATATGGAAGCGATCCTGCACGCTGCAGAGGCCGATGACTATCCAGCCAAGCCGGTCTTAGTCCTGTCGAATCGACTGGACGCGAAGGGGCTAGAAACAGCTGCTCGTGCGGGCCTGTCTGCTGTCTCTGTGGACCACAAGGCGTATGGCAAGGATCGGGAGACTTTCGAGCGAGCCTTGCAATCAGTGCTGGTCGAGCACCAGATTGAAATGGTCGTCCTGGCGGGTTTCATGAGGATCCTGACGCCATGGTTCGTGAGGCAATGGACCGGTCGTATGATCAATATCCATCCGTCGCTTTTACCAAAATACCCTGGTTTGCAGACACACCAGCGCGCCTTGGATGCTGGTGATGATGAAGCGGGTTGCTCCGTGCATTGGGTCACTGAAGGCGTTGATGAGGGCAGCGTGATTGCTCAGGCCCGCGTCCCTGTGCTTGCAAGTGACTCAGCTGAATCCCTCGCCGCCCGTGTTTTGGCCGAGGAGCACAAACTTTACCCAAAGGCGGTGGCCCTCGCTGCAGAGCAGATCCGCTCAAAGAAAAAGCCGCTTCCAGTCTGAGAGCGGCTTTCCAGAACTGATTTGTGTCAAGCTTAGCCGACAATGTCTGCTTCGCTGAAGAACTGAGCGATTTCCAGCGCTGCGTTCTCGTCGCTATCTGAGCCGTGAGCTGAGTTTTCGCCGATAGACTTGGCGAACAGTTTGCGGATCGTGCCATCTGCAGCCTCTGCGGGGTTAGTCGCACCCATGACATCGCGATAACGCGCAACTGCATTTTCGCCCTCAAGAACCTGCACAACGACAGGCGCTGAGGTCATGAACTCGACCAGCTCGCCAAAGAATGGGCGTTCGCTGTGAACTTCGTAGAAGCGCTCGGCTTGTGCTTGGGTCATTTGAATACGGCGCTGTGCGACAATGCGCAGGCCCCCTTCTTCGATGACCTTGTTGATCGCACCAGTAAGATTGCGAGCAGTCGCATCCGGTTTGATGATCGAGAAAGTACGCGTTCCAGCCATGTCAGGCTCCTGTAGTCAAAATATAATAGAACTTGGCGCGCCTATAGCGATGCATTTCAGCGGCGGCAACCGAACTCTGCACCGGAAGATCCAATCTTCATAAGGTCATGCGAGTCTGGTACGGTTGGACCGGAAGATAGGAGACGCTTATGGGTGGAACACTCAGAATGATGCTGGCCTTCGCGGTTTTAATCGCCGCCGGATACGGGTTGTATTTCCTCTGGACCGGAACCCTGCCGGCACATACGATGAAAGTTGCCGGAAGCTACGGCATCCTGACCCTGATCGTCTTTGTTATCACTATCATTACCAAACCCGCGGGCGAGAAACACTAACCTAATCAGCGCTCTTTGGGCGGAACTTGGAAAGATCGACCGTCCACGGCTCGGCTTTCGCTTCCTCGATCAGCTGAACGGAGAGAGGGTGCGAGAGCACCGCTTGAGCGTATGCTTCGTGCTCCCCTTGCAGGTCGATACCATAGGTTCGAAAACGCGTTGCTACAGGCATGTAGAACGCATCGGCTGCAGACCACTCGCCAAAAAGGTATGGACCATCCCCCTGGTATTCAGCGCGAGCATTGGTCCAGATGTCGAGGACGCGATTGATGTCCCACTTCAATCCGCCCGTCATCCTGGGTGTCGGATGAGCGGATCGAATGTCGACGCCCATATCGCTGCGAAGGTCGATGAAGCTCGCATGCATCTCAGCGCAAATACTGCGAGCTTTAGCGCGTTTGATTTCATCTACAGGCCAGACTTTACCCGGCGCAGCTTTCTCAGCGAGCCATTCGACGATCGCCAGACTGTCATGAATGACAAACCCGTCGGTTACCAGCACCGGAACACGGTGTTGAGCTGTTTCCTTGAGCAGGATCTTATAGGTTTCCTCTGGACCGAGCGGTAACACGCGCTCCTCGATATCGACGCCTGACGCCCGCGCGACCAAGAGCGCCCGGATCGACCAGGACGAATAGTTCTTATTCCCGAGATAGAGAGTCGTCATTGTCCTGCTTCTTTCCATCCACGACCCGACTGCTGGAAATAGCGGGCAGACAGACCTGCATCCTTCGCCGCTTTGAATTGTTCTCTGGCTTTCTGGCGCGCATTGGAGTCGCCATCATCGAACATCACCATGCAGCGCTCATAGTCTGCGTCGACTGGCAAATCGACGCCGTCCATGAGCAAAGCAACCGACGCCTGATTGAGATTGTCGGCTGCGCTGCTGATCAGGATGGGCTGATCGGCAGGATCAAGCCCCTCCGCTTCCGCCTGACCGTGCGGTAAGAAGCTCTGGTCGTCATATGTCCACAGCGCTTCATCCAGCGCGGCACGGCGTGTCACGTCGGGGCTGACCGCAAGCACGCGCCAGCCCCTTTCGAGACACTTCTCGAGCAAAGGCCCAACCGCCCGTTCCAGCGTTGTGCGCTGGAGGTGATAGAACCACCATTCGGGCTTTTGAGCCTCGCTCATATCCTAGCCTTCATAATTGTCGGCGATCCAACGATCGAGGAGGCGTGGACCGAACCCACTCGCCCAACTCGGATCTGTTGGCGCTTTTTCGCCTTCCACCCAAGCGACCCCGGCGATATCCAGATGCGCCCAAGTCTGACCCTTTTTGATGAAACGCTGAAGGAACTGCGCCGCCGTAATAGATCCAGCAGCGCGGCCACCAATGTTTCGCATATCCGCGAACTTGGACTTGAGCTGGCGGTCATACTCTGACCCGAGAGGCAGACGCCAGACGCGTTCGCCTTCGGCAAGGCCCGCATCGGTAAGCTGTCCTGCAAGCTTGTCATCATTGGTGAACAGACCAGCATGATGATGTCCAAGGCCAATAACGATTGCGCCTGTCAGCGTTGCCAGATCGACAATGGCTGCTGGTTTATAGTGTTCCTGCGCATACCAGAGCACATCACAGAGGACGAGGCGTCCTTCGGCATCTGTGTTCTGCACTTCAATCGTCTGACCGGACGCAGAGGTGAGGATATCGCCCGGACGAATAGCGTCGCCGTCGGGCATATTCTCGACCAGGCCGACCAGACCTACAACATTGGCCTTGGCTTTGCGCTTAGCGAGGGCAAGCATCGCCCCAACGACTGCTGCGGAGCCCCCCATATCGCCGCGCATGTCTTCCATGCCGGCACCTGGCTTCAAGGAAATACCACCTGTATCGAAGCAGACGCCTTTGCCGACAAGCGCGACCGGCGCGTCACCCTCTTTGCCGCCCATCCAGCGCATGATCCCCAGCTTTGATTCCTTGACGCTCCCCTGCCCGACACCGAGCATTGAGTGCATGCCGAGTTTCGCCAGCTCTTTTTCGCCGAGGATCTCTATTTCCAGGCCATGCTCTGCAAGGTCTTCGATCTTTGCCGCGTAGCTGGCGGGATACAGATCATTCGGTGGCAAATTGACAAGATCGCGCGCGAGATAGGTTCCGTCAGCACCCGCATCGAGCGGTTTGAACGCAGTCTTAGCGGTTTTGCTGTCCGTCGTGATGAAATTGATCGCGCTCAGACTCGGTTTGTCCTCGGCCTTCATTTTGGTGCGATAATTATCAAATCGATAGGCTGCGAGTTTGGCACCGAGTGCGGCCCGAGCCGCGTTTTGCGGATCGTCGATATGCAAATCGAGAGACTTGAACCCGCTATTTGCGTGGGCTTTGTAGGTGCTCGCGCCAATCCGCTCCCAGGCTCGATCATCGCGATCTTTCACTTTGCCAGCGCCGATCAAGGCGGCGCGTTTCGCGCTGCTGCCCTTCGGCAGCACTACAAAGGCCTGCTGGCCTGACTTGCCGGAGAAACGTCCTGAAGCACTAGCCTCAGTCAGCAACCCTCCGGTCTCTTTATCCAAAGCTTCGGCCGCAGATGGCAATTTTCCACCTTCATCGACCATAAATCCGACGATTTCCGACTTAGAACCCTCGGTGAATGTAATTTTCATGCAACAACTCCATTTGAGGCGCAAAGTAAGCATCGACGCGCGCGACGCAACTCGCTAGTCAGGA
>JANSXJ010000413.1 GCA_024743015.1 Hyphomonas sp.
GAATCGGCTGAAAAGCCCGAAAACCGCATCAATCAGACATCCGAGCAGCCAAAATTGGCGTCGTATGACGAGAGCACTCGCCGCTTTGCCATCATACCCGAACCATCGCGCCAAAATTACCCGGTTGTTGCGGGTGTCCATCTGCAAGGAGGAGAACGGATGGTGCTCGCGGATGTAGAGAGGGGGTGAGAGACCCGTAGAACGGACAAGCACTGCGTCTTGCCCAAAGGCCAGCCGCATCCGACAGAATTGGCGGCACGATCACCCGCTTATCCGGGCGACTTGAAAATCTGAAAACCGCTGGTTGGCGCTGCTTCCTTGGGCGCAAGGGGGAAAGGCGAGGCTGCCTGCTTCAGTCTGCTTTTCGCATAAAGCCGTTTCGTTTTGCTGCGTTGCTGGCGTCTGGCTTCGTCATCGCCTGACGGGTTTCAGGACATCCGCCTTTTGTCATCAAGAAATCACCCGAACCATCAGGGGCCTTCATTGGCCGATGATGATGTGTGTCCGGGCCGAAAGGCCCTGAGCGGTTCGGGGCCTCCTTGAAATCAAAAGGAGGATGACATGAAACTCATCACACGATTTGAAGCGGCAACGCTCAGCACTGTACAGCTTTACGGTCTGCGCAAAGAAGCCTTCATCGCCTTCGCTGCCGCCCCGCGCGACTCGCACGAACAGCGCAATGCGCTCGCCTCGATGCGCAACGTCGAAGCTGAACTGGCGATCCGCCCGCCGGGCTTCTGAACCGGATGCGGCTGGCCGTCACGGCCAGCCGCGACGGTGTCTGATTGGTGCGGTGCCCTATGATTTGTCCGCGCCAACAAAGGCCAGAAGCGGGTCGAAGTGCCCGGCATCGGCTGCGCGCAAGGCGGCGATGTAGGCGTCACGCCGTTCGTTGTCAGCTTGCAGATCAAAGCCGCTCGCCCATTTGACGGGCGGGTGATCGTAGATTTCTTCAAGCATGATGTCGGCAGCGATGCGCGCATGGCGGCCATTGCCGTTCGGAAAGGGGTGAATCTGCACCATGCGGTGATGGAAGCGCGCGGCAGCTTCGAGCGGCGGATAGACTTTGTGCTCCGCCCAATAGCGCGCATCGTCCAGCAACATGCGGAGCTGCACCGCAATCTGCGCCGGATCGATGCCGATGTTCTTTTCCGTCAGCCGATACTCGCCCGCCCAATCCCAGACATCGCCGAAAAGCCTGCGATGCAGCGTCCTGACAAAGGCATCGTCAAAGATCGAACCGCTACGCCGCCTTGCGATCCATGCCAGCCCCTGCTCGATATTGGCCTGTTCCAGTTCATCGAGTTGGCCGCGCGTGGTGACGTGCGGGTATTTCAGCCCTTCCATTTCATCGGGGTCGAGAGGCGTTGCGCCGTCGGGTTCGACAAAGGTCATTTGACCTCCCAGAAGTCGGGCGGCATTTCGCGCAGAAGCTCATCGGCCAGATCGTCGATGCGCTGCGCGGTCTGTGCGGGCGTCAGCGCCTGTTTTTCGAGCGCCATATGCGCGCTGGCACGCCTGATGCGCTCTTCGGCCTTGCGCCTTGCCTGCGCGCGAAGAACGTCCTCAACGCGTCCACCATCGGGAACGATGGCATAGACGAAACGCCCGTCCATCGCTGCGGCGAACTTCTGCATCTGGTTGATAGTAATGGCGCCGTTCCGTTCATTGCGCTCGGCCTGATAGATGGCCGCACGGGTAACGCCCGCGCGCTCTGCAACCTGAGCCCCTGACATGCCAAGCGCCTTGCGCAGCATGGAAAGCCAGCCTTCGGCGGGGGTTTTCAGGTTTGCAAGCTGCTGTGCCGTGCGATCAACGATCTGCACATATTGCTTTCTGGCTGTTTCCTTCACACTCATTGCATATCACCTTATAGGCATGCTGGGTTAGAACGCATATTAAATGATATACAAATAGTACCTATCTGTCAATAAATTGATATGCAGCAAACTGCTGTATGCAAATCATCCGATATGAAATAGATGAGAAAAGCAAATTAGCTGATATGCAAATCGTGGCCGAGCGTTAGGCCAACTGCAATGTTTCCAGCAATCAGAACAGCGAAAGCTGCGCCCCGCGCCAGCCGGTGCGCGCGGCCTCATGGTCAAGCCATGCGGTGACGAAGGCAACCGCCCCGCCGTGGCTTGCGACGCTACCCGGTTCCAGAAAGCAGAAGCGATAGCCGGTTTTCGTGACCGGCAGCGGCACGCCGGATTCGGTCTGCAATTCGATATGATCGGTGATCCCGAATTTGTCCGGCGTGAATCTGATCCCGATTCGAATGCCATTCCATACGATGGTTTGGTGTTCCATTGTCTTGCCCCCGCGTTGTGGAGCCGCCGCTTACGCGGCGACTCCCTGTTCCGGTTGGGCTGCGACGGAAAAGCCATGCAGGAAATCGGCGGCCTTCTGTGCATGGGCGGCGGCGCTGAAGATCGCGCGCTTGTCGTTCTTCAGCACGGCAAGCCAGCTATCGATATAGGCCGCATGGTTCGCATCCGGCTCCGGCGTCAACGCCAGATCGGCACATAGAAAGGCCGCGCCAAGCTCGGCGACCAGTTCCTCGCGGGTATAGCCTTCATCGCCCCACCGCTTGCGGCCAAAGTCCCGATCCAGCCGCGATTTGTGCTTCGTCCAGTGCGTCAGCTCGTGTGCCAATGTCGCATAGTAGGCTTCCGGGCTGCGGAAGCACTCGAAATGTGGCATCTGCACATGATCGCTGCCGCCGCCGTAGTAAGCCCGGTTGCCGCCATGGCGGATGTCTGCGCCGGTCGCCGCAAAGAAATTATCGGCATGCTTGATCCGCTGCGCCGGGTCGATCACGGGCTCGGGCTTTGTGTAGTAGTGATCCGGCAGGCCGTCGATCTGCTCGACGTTGAACACGGTGTAAGCCTTCATGAACGGGATCGTCCGCTCTTCTTCGCTGCCGTCGTCCTGTTCCTCGGTCTTGGTGATGGTGTTGGCATAGACGACCGAATTGCCGCGCTCGCCTTTGCGGACATGCGCACCAAGTTCCTTGGCCTGTTTGAACGTCATCCAGGTGGGCGAGGAAAACCCCGCCTCCATCGCCGCACCCCACAGCATCAACACATTGATGCCGCTATAGGCAACGCCGTTATGACGCAGCGGCTTGACGATCCGCCCGTCCGTGTTTCCGGCGCTCCACGGCTTGAGCCATGTCAGCTCGCCCTGTTCCAGATCGGCGATGATCTTGTCGGTGACTTTCTGATAAATGTCTTGTTTCATTGGTCTTTCTCCCTTTGGGTTAGTCGGTTGCACATGCAACCGGACTAGGCCCGCGCCAATGAGC
>JANSXJ010000352.1 GCA_024743015.1 Hyphomonas sp.
GGCTGGCTCAGCATGACATTCGCGATTGCGAACTTCATGGCCATGCCGATCCTGGGCGGTCTGTCGGATCGGTTCGGACGACGCCCGGTCCTGCTCGCCTCGATCGGCATGCTCGGTATAGACCTGCTGATCATGGGGCTCGCGCCGACGCTCTCGATCCTGTTTCTTGGGCGCTTCCTCGGCGGACTGTTCTCAGGGACGTATTCCGTTGCGAATGCCTATATCGCCGATGTCACCGAACCGGAAGATCGTGGCCGGGCCTTCGGCATGATGGGGGCAGCCTTCGGCGTCGGGTTCATTCTGGGTCCAGTCTTTGGCGGCTTGCTGGGCGAGATCAACCCGCGCCTGCCTTTCTTTGTCGCTGCAGGCATTGCCGGGCTGAATTTTCTCTACGGTCTGTTCATCCTGCCGGAAAGCCTGCGTGAAGAGGACCGCCGGGAGTTCAACCTGGCGCGCGCCAATCCATTCGGCGCGATGGTGCATTTCGCCAAAGTCCCCCGCGTTGCCTGGTTCATTGTCGCGATTGGCCTGTTCCAGATCGCACATGCCGTCTATCCATCGACCTGGAACTTTCACGGCGAGATCCGCTATGACTGGTCCGAGTTTGAAATCGGTCTTTCACTTGCCGCGGTGGGCGTCGGGTCAGCAATCAGCCAGGCGCTGCTGACAGGCTATTTGATCAAGCGGTTTGGGCCGATGCGGGCGGGCCTGTTCGGGCTGGTCGCGAATACGATTGCCCTGCTCCTGTTTGCAGCCGCCGGTGCGCCATGGATGGCCTATGCGATCATCTTCGTGTCCGCGGTCGGCGGCGTCGCCATGCCTGCCATCAATACGATCACATCGACGCTCACTCCGCGCAATGCGCAAGGAGAGCTTCAAGGGGCGCAGGCCAGCATGATGGCATTCACGCTGATTTTCAGCCCCGTCCTGATGACCCAGACCTTGAAGTATTTTGCCAACCTGCCGGTCGACCATCCACTGCACACGGGCGGAGCGGCGTTCCTGCTCGCGGGCATAATCACGTCGCTGGCCATCATCCCGTTCCTGATCGGCGCCGGCATAAATCGCCGTGCCATTGCAGAGCAGCCAGCCCCTGGCCCTGCCTCCCCGGATTAGGAAAAGGCGGCCTCATCGAGACCGCCTCTCCCACAAATCTGAATGCCTGGACTACCGGCCTTTTGTGACCAGGCCGAGAATACCGCCAATGATGCCGCCACCAACGCCGCCATTCAGGAAGCTGCTTAGGTGACCCATAATGGCTTCATTTCCCAGTAAGGACTGGAAGCCGATATCCGCCGCATTCATGCCGTATCCGCCAGCGAGACCGCCGACTATCCCGGCAATTGCGCCCGTTCCGCCTTTACCGCCCAGCACTTTTGAAACGATTGGTCCGATCACCAATCCGCCGACAGCATTTAGAATAAGTGGAATGTATTGTTCCATGTGATGCCCTCCCGAGGCTGTTAGAGGGGCCTGTTTTCAGGTCTCCCTGACGCCAAGGCACCAGAATTTTCTTTTTCTGCCAAGGTCTCTCGCGCAGCAGGAGACTCTGGTCTAGTCAGAAGCATGGCCGCGCAAAGACCTGCCCTTTTCCTCGACCGAGACGGTGTCATCAATGTCGATCATGGCTTCGTCGCCAGCGTGGATGACTGGCAATGGATAGACGGTGCGCGCGAGTGCGTGGCCCGCTTCAAGGCGCGGGACTGGCTCGTTTTTGTGGTCACCAATCAGTCCGGGATCGCCTTTGACCATTACACAGAGGCGGACATGCATGCCGTGCACGCACACATGATCAAAGGCTTTTCCGACGCGGGGACAGAAGTCGACGCCATCTATGCTTGCCCGTATCATGCAGACGGCACCAATTCGCGGTTTCGCAAAGACAGTTTTGATCGCAAGCCCAAGCCCGGAATGTTGCTTCAGGCAATGGCTGAATTTCCCGTGAAAAGAGAATCCAGTTTCCTGATCGGCGATAAGCAAACCGATATAGACGCAGCGCACGCCGCCGGCGTCGGTGGGTTCCTGTTCTCGGGCGGACGCCTGGACGACTTTGCAGAATGGGCCCTGGCGAGCTTCGAGGATGGATCGAGATGAAGACGATAGGCATGATTGGCGGGGTAAGTACCGAAGCGACGCTGATCTATTACAAGACGATCAACGCGCTTGTCCGCGAGCGGTTGGGCGGGTTTCACAGCGCCGAGATGCGCATCCATTCGGTCAATTTCCATGACTATAATGGCGCGCACGATACGCGGGACTGGCCGTTCATTCGCGCGGGGTTTGATGCAGCAGCCCGAGGGCTGAAAGGAGCGGGCGCTGATTTCCTCGTCCTCGCCTGCAACACATTGCACACCGTGGCGGATGCCATTGAAGATGCCACGGACCTCCCGTTCCTGCACATTGTCGATGCTTGCGGCGCGCGGCTTCTCGCGGATGGACGAAAACAGCCAGGCTTGTTCGGCACCGCGTTTACGATGGCGCAGCCCTATTTCAAGGAGCGGCTCGCGAAGAAGACCGGCCTGACGCCGATCCTTCCCGATGCAGAGACCCAGGCTGAGCTCAGCCGGATTATCTTTGAAGACCTGACGCATGGCATCGTGCGCGAAGATGCCAGGCAATATTACCGGGACTGTATCCAGGACCTTAAAGCTCAGGGCTGTGACAGCATCATTCTCGGCTGCACCGAACTTGGGATGCTGATTACCGAGGAGAACAGCCCGTTGCCGCCCTATGATACGGCGCTGATCCATTGCGAAGCGATTGTGGACTACGCACTGTCGGATTGAGCTGTTTCAATAGCTTATATCTATCGCGGGCATGCAGCCGCGATATGATTCTCCTTTTTGACTTGCGGGAGAAACGCGCCACATCCCCCGTTCGAATTGAGGAGGAATAACAGTATGCGCTGCGTCGTTCTCGGACTTGCATTGGCCATCACTCCGGCTGCGATGGCTCAAAATACAAGCGGTGTCTTCGGCCCGGTCATCGATGCGGGCGAGAGCGGCTGGGAGTATCGTGCGTCCTATGATCCCGATGATGAGGATGTGAACCAGCGCATTCACTACCAACGCGCCATAAACGGGGCGATGCGCTGGCGGGTTGTTGCGCAAGTGCGCAGCACAGACGATTCAGACTTCGACCCGGATTACCTCCGCGGTGAACTGGTTTGGCAGGTCACGCCGGATGATCAGGCCTATCAAAGCGGCTTCCGGTTTGAGACCCGCTATCGCTTTGACGATCGCCCGGGTGACGTCACGGTGCACTGGACCAATCAGTGGAAACATATCGACAACTGGACCTTGCGCTTCATCCTCGGCGCGACTCAGCAAGTCGGCAATGACCCGGCGGACGGCATCCTGATGCAAACCCGCGCCTCGGCCACCACATCGCTCGCAGATGGCCCCAAGATCGGACTGGAATGGTTTGGTGAGTACGGCTCTACCTCAGACTGGCTGGGCCTGGATGAGCAGGAACACGAGATCGGCCCGGTCGCGGTCTGGAGCCTGAACGAGGATTGGAGCCTCTATACTGGCGCCTTGTTCGGCGCGACGGACGCATCGCCGGACAGCCAGTTGCGGCTTCGCCTGTCGCGCGAATACTAAGACCTAAAGCGGCTTCAACGTCTTTCCGTTGAGCCCGCCCATGCGGCAGACTTCCATCCATTCATCCTCAAGAACCGGCTGAACCGAGAGGCGCATGCTGGTGACCAGAGACATTTTGGCGAGCGCCTCATTTGCTTTCACGGCTTTCAGCGTTACCGGCTCCGGCATGTCGACCAGCGCGCGGATATGGACGCAGTCCCAGCGCTCATCATCCGTGGTCGAGTCCGGCGCGCTCTCGGCGGAAACCTCCACGATGCCAACCACTTCCAGGCCTTCATTCGAGTGATAGAAAAAGCCGCGATCGCCGATTTTCATCTCGCGCATATTGTTGCGTGCCTGATAGTTGCGAATACCGTCCCATTCCTCGCCAGCCTCGCCCTTGGCTTTCTGCTGGTCCCAGCTCCA
>JANSXJ010000452.1 GCA_024743015.1 Hyphomonas sp.
GCCCGGAGGCGCCTGGCAACAGAAGCCTCCACTTTTGTTTCGTAGAGTAGCCCATCCTGTAGCAAATATTACAGACTGGGAATCATCATCAAGTCTGACGCCCATTCGGGGAAGACGCAGTTTTGAGCTCGCCTGTCGAATGAACAGCGTTGCGGGATCGGAATCGAGGCGCTATCCAAAGCGCCAATGTAGGAGAAGTCAATGACGGACTATATTGGCTATGAGGCTCTGACTCAGGCTGCTATGCGGGGGGTTGTTCGTGAGGCATTGCGCCAGGCTGAAAAAGGCTCGGCGCCTCCGGGGGATCACCATTTTTATGTTACGTTCCGAACCAAGGCGCCCGGGGTAAAAATCCCGGATCACCTTGTGGAACAGTTTCCGGATGAGATGACCATTGTCGTCCAACACCAATATTGGGACCTGGAAGTTCATGATGGGCATTTTGAGATTGTACTCAAATTCAATCGCGTGCCGCAGCATCTCTCCATTCCATATGTCGCGCTGACCAGATTCGTTGATCCCGCCGTGAATTTCGGCGTGAGCTTCGAAAAGCCAGCTTCCGGCGAAGACGCTTCTGTCGTATCGCCCGCCTTGGGGACGCCTATGGGGACGCCGACGGGAACGCCATCCGATTCTTCAGAATCGACGCCCGGCGCCGCTGATACGCCTGCCTCTGGCAGCAATGAAACGGTCGTCAATCTCGACGCATTTCGTCGTAAATAGGCATGAGCGACTCTACAGAGAGTGAAAAGCCCCGCATCTCGGATGCTGAGATGCTGGCGCGATTTCAGAACAGCAAGAAACGCCCCCCCTGCTCGGATACGTTGGGGATGCGGCTGGCCGCGGTCGACCAGGACCAAAAGCGTATTCGCATGGATTTCGACGTGTCACCCAACTTCGCCAATCCAACCGGCGCTATACAAGGCGGGTTCATCGCGGCCATGATGGATGAAGCGATGAGCACCTGCGTAATCATCGCCTCGAACGTCACCATGACCGCGCCGACGCTTGAGATGAAAACCTCTTATCTGCGCAGGTTGATGCCGGGGCCAGCCCATGTCGATGCGCAAATATTACGTATGGGGCGCTCGGCTGCCTTTATGGAAGCCGAGTGTTTTGACGCGGAGGGCAAACTCGTCGCGAAGGCTACTGCGACCGCGATCCCGATGCCGTTCAAACGGCTGAGTTAAGCCGAGAGTACGGCCGAAACGACTTCGAACCCCACCAGTATCGTACCGAACAGCGCGATGCCCCACACCAATGACCTAAGATACGGCACGCCTAGCAAATAAAGCGGCGCAAATGCCACGCGTCCGGCCAGATAGAGCCCGGCACCGATTTGGGTTAGATTTGAAGACGCCCCCGCCAGTTCGACCACCAAAATCAACGGGACGAACAGCAACATACCCTCGATATGATTGGCAATCGTTCGGCTCACACGCTCTTGCATGGCGGTATATTCGGGCTTGCCATCGCGGCTTCCCAACCCCCATCCCAAGCCCTGATTCAAAGGCACCAGAGCGCCCTGATACATCAGGAGTGCGAACAAAATCACCACGGACCCCGTCACCATCAGCAATTCAAAACTCATCTTGCTCTCCGTTTAGTAAGTAACTACATTTTTCGTAGTTACTGGATTTGGTCAAGCGATAAGTCTAAGAAGGAGGCATGACGAAGAAGAATCTTCCGCTCTGCCCCGTCTCTCGCACCGCGTTCATTATCGGATCGCGTTGGACGAGCGAGATCATTCGGGAACTGGTCGATCACGGCGCTAGGCGGTTTTCAGACTTTGAATCAGCTCTGACCGGCATTGCCCCTAACACCTTGTCCAATCGATTGAAAATGCTCGAAGACCACGAGGTTATCAGCCGCAAGATCTACGATACTCACCCGCCCAGGTCTGAATACCACCTGACCGAAAAAGGCCTCAGGATGCGCCCGATTATTGATGCCATGCGCCTATGGGGACAACAGAGTTCCTGATCTTGTTGGCATAATCCCTGTATGGTAGGTTTTTCGCACGAATTCACGTCGTATTGAAACTAGCGGGGACAATTATGCTGAACACGTGGCGCGGGCTGATGCTCGCTGCGGGCGTTGCGGCGATACCTGCTTTTGCGCAGGCCGAATGCCCGCCCCGGGACTCGATCGATCGATACGCGCAGACCGCCCGCGATGCGCTGGTGGCGCTTGACGGTCTGGTACCGGAAGAACAGCAAACTGCTCTGGAAAACCGTTACATCGCCATGTCAATCTTGCGATGGAGCTGGCAAGGGCGTGACGCAATCCTCAACGAGCCGTCGGCGCTCGAAGGGATTACGCAGTGCATTGATTCCGGTTCGTGCGATGCGCTGGCCAGCGAGCGCTCCGGTGCTGGCCCGCGAGCAATTGCACCATTCCCGAGCGACCGCATGGTCAACTGGGCGAACCGCCAGCTCGAATGCGGCGTATCAGCGCCGGAAGTACCCGCAGCAGAGCTTGAAGCGGTTCCTGAAGACACCAGTGTAGAGCCGGCGCTCACGGCTGACACAGAGCTTGAAACGGCGCCGGATAGCGATGTTGCAGCTGACCCCGAAATGACAGACACGTCCGCTGAGCAGATCGAAGACTCACCGCCGGCGGCTGACCCCGTTACGGAGGAAGGTGTAGAGACGGCCGATCTGACCACGCCTGAAATCGAAGACGTGTTTTCATCGGACCAACAAATCCCGGAAGAAGCACCGAATCCGGATCTTCCGCTTTCCGACATCATAATCGACTCTACAGAGAGTGCGATCAATACGACCCCTGCGCAAATGCCAGTCGATGCTCTGGCAACGTCGTCAGGAAACCATCAGCACCTCGTGCGTGCGGCGGTATTGCTGATGATGAAAGGGAACGTCCCAGGCAGCATCGAAACGTTCAGTCAGGCCTGCTATCAGGCC
>JANSXJ010000104.1 GCA_024743015.1 Hyphomonas sp.
CCCCCCCCCCCCCCCCCCCCCCCCCCCCCCCCCCCCCCCAAAACCGAAACCAACGATGCCTCGAAGACTCTTATCTGGATCTCACCGCCGACGAGTACTTGGATCGTCTTCGGTGAATTACTAGAGTCTCGCTCGCGGGGTCAGAACGAGATCAGCCGCACAACCTCCGAACTCTGTTATCCGTCCCTCATTCTGCTCTGCCGATAGGTGTATGTTTAAGACCGCAGCGTTAGCAACATGGCGTTTGCTCCGGTGTCGAACACCGTATGTCGATCGCATAAGGTTACTAACGAGTTCGATTATCGAAATCTTGGTATCACGGATCGCGCGGGCATGGCCGAATCGCGTGATGTCACATACTGGTCACAGAGCGATCGAATTCGCCATAATCTATAAATAACAGTGCTGTAGGCCGACCGATGAACGCCATCAGACCGTAAATAGCTCCGTGTGGATGCATAAAAAACGTCCGAAACCGTTGATTTTGGAACACCGATTGTATATTGATTGGGGATTGGAAAGTTCGTTGCGGCTTGAGATCGGCAGTTCTCGGACCCATGGTGTAGAAGGAATTTGCGCAAATGGAAAAGTTTCATGGCCCAATTCTCGATCGTGAGAAGTTGAGAGACAGCACGAAAACCGCCGGGTACTTCGTAGTCGCTTCCATTGCGATGGTTTTAGTTATGAAAGTGGCTGTGCTGTTCAGCTAATCCAGGACGGCACTCGCATTTAGCGGCTAAGGTTGGTTGCGGAGTAAGCGATATCACTGCAAAGAGGAATGTGGGTGAGGGGACGCTGCTTGGCGGCGTCATTTGGTTCCGCGTACTAAAACACTTCTGAAAATCAAATTGATCCCGACACTCTGTTCAAGTCCTTGTGCCCTTCGGCAACAAAAAGGGCGGGAGTTTGCCCCCGCCCACTTGATTGAATCTGATTAAGCTAGTTTTTCTCTAAGCCCAAAGCATCTGCAACATCGTCCCAAGGCACGTATTTGAAGTTCTGGTTTTCGGTCGGCATCACATTGCGGCCGTCCTGCACGACGATGGCGCCATGTTCATAGCCGGGTCCCAGATTGGCACTTGATACGTCCAACCCGTCCGTTTCAGACGCGCCATCAATCCCATTCGTGCCATTCGCGACGATGGCGACAGATCCCTTATACTCATCGGATTCGAGGTCATAGAATGCATAAGTATCGTCGCCTTGGCTCGAGACGACTAAATAGCCGCCGCCTTGATCAAGATTATAAATACTCAGACCTTCGACATCGTCAGTCAGGTAAGGATCATCTTCGATGAGGTGAACCATTGTCTTCGCAGATCCGCCAAATGGATCCGCGCCAAGCTTCCAAATGCCGACATCTTCTTCGCCGACATAGAGCGTGCCGTTTGCGTCATCGGCGACACAGCCTTCCGTTTGAGAGTCAAACTCCAATTCTCGGACAAACACCGCGTCGACTTTGCCATTACCAGCGTCAATCAATTCCCATTGGCGTTTGCGCGTTTCATCTCCATTTATGAACACATATGTGCCGCCTGTGTTTGGGCTGGAGTACATACAAAGTCCGTACGGGTCTTCTAAATCAGTCGGTTGTATACCGTTGGCGACGTTTGATAACGTGCCATTCGTCGGGTCGAGCACGTAGATGGCAATTGCGTCATTTGTTCGATCGCTCGCGGTGACAATGGTCACGATTTGCCCGTTCAGAGAGAATCCGCCGCGCAGATCGACATTATTCATCTTGCCGTCAGGCAGATACTGAATTTCGTTCCCGCTCATATCGTAGACATAAAGTCCGCTCTTTTTGTCAGTGCCAATCATCTTGCTATTGGCAGGGTTGTCTGGATCAGCCCAAATAACCGGATCATCGGCCGCATCACCATAGCTGGTTACGGCAGCAGATTCTGCCGAGGGGCGCACAGCGACCGTGTTTGAAACTAGGGACACTCGAGGGTCTACCGAAGCTTCAGCTGAAACACCAAATCGTTCAGCAATTTGCGCCATGGATACAGACTGAACCTGGCTATTGTCTTCATCAGCAATCAGAACACTCCCGGTCTGACCTGAGCTCAATGGGTACCCCATCGCGAATAATTGGCCTGGCTCTTCAAGGGACTCCCCATCTTCGAAGACAGCTTCGAAGCCTCCAACATATGCGCCCTTCGCATTGGCATCGTAAACGTTGATTTTGCCAGCTCCAATATCGGACGCAAAGATGTAGCGACTAGAAGGGCCGCCATTGTAGAATGCGAGGCCGCCGACTTCTTCAGTGATATTGTCTCGGTCGACCCGATCAATCATTTGCGCGCCGGTCAGTGCTTCAGGATCCGCGTTAAAGCTCCAAATTCCGACGAGCTCTTCTGAGGCATATACCTTACCGGTGACAGAATCAGCGACGCATTGCTTGATCGTCGCCGGAACACTGATCCTGCGCACAGGTCTTTTCGAAACTCGACCATCGGAAGTTTCAAAAATTAGATTTTGATCAACCTCTCCGCCATCGCCAACGATGAATGCGTAGAGCAATCCATCAAGCTGATGGCGGTAAAAGCAGACGTTTTCCGCCGCGAATCCAATTGTCTCATTGCCGGCGCCGACGTCGGTCAATTGACCATCGGCATATGTATAAAGGCGCAACGAACCGCTTGCATCGTCTACGGCGCCGATCAGCGTGGAATTAGCGCCCGCGAACGGAAAATTATAGGCGACATCAATGCCAGTGACCTCGCCGGCCAATGTCGTCGAGAGCGTCTCACCATTAAGAGATGAAACCTGCAATCCAGCTTGGCCGGCTGAGGTAATAATCACAGGAGTCTTTGACGCGTCAGCGCCGAACACCGCGAGTGCTGCCTCGAGTTCACCGTCGATGGAGGCGGCGGGTTCTGCGACAATGCCTGTGTGGTGCGGATCAAATGCCTCGACACTCTGATTCTGCGATAGAGCGGTATTGCAACTACTTAGTGCGAAAAGTCCTACAGACGACGAAAGCGCTGCAATCAGGCCGCTATGCCCATTTTTCTTTGTCATTTTTTCCTCCTGAATGACAAGTATCTCGGAGTGAATCTAATCGTTCGAACGGGCGGGAAGCTCGATGTTGAGCCGATATTGTCGCGTCCATTGCGCGCATTGTTCCAGCACAGATTCAACATGGTTGACCTTCCAAACTCGCGTCGATTAGCGAACTCCTTCTGTAGTCCAAAAAACACATTTTGCAAGAAAAATTCTAAAATGGTTGCATAATAGAAAATTTGACGTATTCTAGTATCAGACCCGCCAACCAATTCGCTTCATGCGGGTCAGCCCAATGGGAGGAAAATATGCGCGAGAACCGCAATATTAGTTACAAGGTCGCTCTTCTGTCTTCGTGTTTTCTGTTGCCGTTCATGGCGACAGCGCAAGATCAGGAGCCAGATCTTGATGAAGATGAAGTCGCCGTTCAGGATACGATTATCGTGACCGGCCGACGATCCGCTGACCGCGAGGCGCTCAGTGAAAAGCGCGCCGCAAACGTCCAGGTCGATCAGATTCGCTCCGACGATGTTGGCCGATTGCCTGATCAGAACGTCGCAGAAGCTGTTGGGCGCTTACCCGGCGTTTCGGTCGCGAATGATCAGGGCGAGGGACGCTACCTAACTGTGCGGGGGGTCTCTCCGGATCTGCTGAACGTCACCATAAACGGGCAAACCGCGGCTGCGCCAGAGCCTGAATCACGCCAAGTCAAACTTGACGATATTCCATCTGGCTTGATCGGAGCGGTCACAGTGGTGAAGACACTGACGCCTGATCGTGACGCTAACGCAATCGCTGGGCAGGCAGATATTGAAACCGTGTCGGCATTCGACAAAGAAGGCCAGTTTGGCAACTTTAGTGCGGCCTATGGGTGGAACGACATCAGCGATGGCAACCCGTATGAGTTCGACGGTTCATGGGGAACCAAGTTCGGTCAAGACGAGCAGTTTGGCATTGTCTTGGCGTTCAATCACTCAAATCGTGAGTATAGCTCAGAAAACTTCCAATCTGGAGGATCTTGGGATTCCGTGAATGGGTTTGACGTACCTCTCGAACAGACACTTCGGTTGTACAACATCGAGCGGGAGCGCACCGGCGGCGTCGTGAACTTGGATTGGCGCCCGAGCGATACAGTTCGCACCTATGCGCGTGTGTTATATTCCGAGTTTAGTGACAACGAAACTCGCGCGGGCTTCACGGTCGAACTGGATGAAGATGAAATCACCAATCAAACTGCGACGACTGGCGATTTTGCGGCGGGCGAGAGCGAGCGCGCACTGAGATTCCGCCAAGAAGACTCAAATACCTTTACGGCGTCATTTGGGGGCGAGTTTGATATCGGCGAAAATCTGCTGAATGTCGAAGGGACTTATACGCGCGCTGAAAAGAACGACCCGTTCCGTAATGAGTGGGTGTTTGTGGCGGAAGATTTGACCGGCAGCTATGATCTATCCGATAATCAGGCGGACTATTCTCTCGATGCGGCAGCATTCGATATTTCAAACTTTGAGTTCGATGAATTCGGGGTTGAAGCTCGTGATTCCGTCGAAGAACTGTTCCAAGCTCAGGTCGACTATGAACATCAAATCGCATTTGGAGATGATTCCACCTTCAAGGTTGGCGCGAAGTATTTGGACCGTGACAAACGCAGCAATGAAGATGCGACAATTTATGACGGGTTCAGCTCGGACATCACTCTCGATATGTTTGGAGGGCCCGATCTTGGAACCTTGTTCGACGGCCGATATGCCCTTGGGCGCAATGTAGACCTCGACAGCGCGAATGCGTTTTTCGCGAGCAACGAAGCAGGGTTTGACGTCGATCCAGAGGGCACGCTGGGCGACAGCCTTGCTGCTGATTTTGAGATCACCGAGCAGATCACTGCTGCGTACGCAATGGCAACCTTGGTAACTGGAAACTGGACGATTATCCCCGGTGTCCGATTTGAACATACCTCGAGTGATTATGCGGCTAAGGCATTGCTTGACACGACCACACTGGCAGAGATCGACAAAGACTTCGATACCTTTGGAAGCCAGAGCTACTCAGACTGGTTCCCAGGTCTAAACCTGCGGTATGATTGGGGTGATAGCTTGGTATTACGTGGATCGATTACACGTGCAATCGGTCGTCCAAACTATGAAGAATTGGCGCCAATTACGATCGTCAATACGTTGGATAACGAGGTCGAGCTTGGAAACCCCGACTTAGAACCGCGCAGATCAACCAATTTTGACGCCTCGGTTGAATATTATATTGGCGAAACTGGCATCATTAGCGCGGCGATCTTCCACAAGGAGATTAGCGATCCAATTTACTTCGCAACCTTCGATGAGACCGGAATATTTGCGGGACAATCACTGGTCGATGCTGAAGTCACGCGGCCTGTCAATGCAGACGAAGCAACTGTCACAGGGATCGAATTCAACGCACAATATGAGCTTTCATTCTTACCCGATCCGTTTGACGGATTCAGCTTAAGTGGCAGCTTGTCTTTGGTTGATTCTGAGGCATCTGGAATTCCGGGTCGCTCCGACAATCTTCCATTGGCACGGCAATCCGATACGGTCGCGTCCGCTGCTCTTTCGTATGAAAAGCACAAGATCACTGGCCGTATTGCGTATACCTATCGCTCTGAAAATTTATTAGAGCCTGGCGAAGATACGTTCTCTGATATTTATGTCGCTGATTTTGGCCAATGGGACGCTCGCGTTAGCTACGCAGTCCTCAGCAACGTGAACGTCTTCTTGGAAGGATCAAATCTGAACGACGAACCATTCCAATTGTTCCAAGGTGTGCCTGAGCGGGTTGATGAGATCGAACGCTACGGGGTGTCTACGCGTCTTGGCGTACAGGTGTCTTTCTAAAGGTTAGAAGACACCCATCCTCCCAACTTGTAAGGCGACCCTTTTGAAAAGGGTCGCCTTTTTTTACATCTTGATCGGTGTTCCAGCTTGAAGTGATCTGCCGGCGGCCTCTGCAAGTTTTAGAGCGGCGACTCCATCAGTGTAGGTTATGCGCGGGCGTTCACCAGACAGAACATCCGCAAAATGATCCATCTCAATGATGTACGCTTCACGGTATCGATCCAAGAAAAAGTCTTGCACACTGGAAATCTGTTCGCCTTCTGGGGATGCCCAACGCAGATGGTTTTCTCGGACATTATCGACGTGCAGTAGTCCACTGGAGCCGAAAGCTTCGATCCTCTGATCGTACCCGAATCCAGATCTGCGAGAATTTGCGATGACGCAAATTCTTCCGCTGGGGTAACGCAATATTACGCGCGCGGTGTCGATGTCTCCTGCCTCAGCGATCGCTGGATCAGTTAGGCAGCTGCCCGTCGCATAAACTTCGATTGCGTCTTCTTCGATTAGCCATCTCGACATATCAAAATCATGAATTGCCATGTCTTTAAACAGCCCGCCAGAGCCAGCGATATATTCTGCTGGAGGCGGTGCGGGGTCGTTCGATGTGATTTGAACTGTTTCGAGGTTTCCAATGCGCGAATTGTCCAGACCCGACTTTAGCGCCATAAAATTCGGATCAAATCTGCGATTGAATCCAATCAGAACATTAGCTGAGGAAAGTTGTTGTTCCGCAGTTAAAGCGCGCGCGAGGTCTAAATCGACAGGTTTTTCGCAGAAGATCGCTTTTCCGGCGTTTGCAGCAGCAATCATATACTCTAAATGAGTCTGAGTGGCGCTCGCAATGACGACGCCATCAATCTCAGAATCGGCGAGCGCAGCGCTGATCGTACTGACTTCTGCGCCCCACCTGTCAGCGATTTGCGATGCGGCTGGCTCGTAGGGGTCGACGACGCTCTTTAAGTGTAGCCGCGAGTTTAGAAACACGTTTTGCGCGTGAATCTGTCCGATGCGGCCAGCGCCGATCAAAGCTATATTGTGCATTCTTCCTCACTCTAAAGTTTAAATGCTAATCGTGGCTCCTCATCTGGAGCCTTGGTTATTGTTGATGCTCACGCTCACGGTTTCTTGTGCGATACAGCGCGCAACCGTTGAGCAAGGGCGCTTCGCGAACCATCATTCTTACAATAAAATTTTTGGGAATAGAACTTTTATTTCGCGAAAAATTATTCTAAAACTTTCGGAGTTCTAAGCGAACCAAGTTATTTCCGGAAAGAGGGGAAGCGTTTGGGAAACAAGGTTTTGAGCCCGCCAGCATCGGTAGAAGAGCTTCGAGAGAGAATTCTGGAAGAATACGATTCTCTCAGCAAGGTTTTACGCCACATCGCGCAATATGTCCTCGACGAGCAAAGCGCCGTCGCGTTTGAAACGCTAGCTGTCCTGTCTGAGCGCATGGATGTTCACCCTTCAGCTATCGTGCGTTTTGCTAAGCATCTAGGGTTTAAGGGCGCGAGCCCTATGCAGAAGCTGTTGCGCGAAAACCTGTTGTTCGGTGGGCACTCGTTGGGTTACGCGGAACGCGTTCGACATTTCAAAGAAAGTGCAGAGAACAAACAAATCGCTTCTTCGGACCAGGTGTTGACCGATTTTGTGGAGGGCAATGTGCTCGCACTGGAGCATTTAGACCAATCCATAGATCGCAAAGATTTTGAGCGCGCGATCGACATGATTACTCGTGCGAACACGGTTTATGTTTCTGGATTTCGTCGCTCGTTTCCGGTCGCCGCCTATCTGGCTTACTCACTGCACCAAGTCAACAAGGCGACTATATTTGTCGACAACGTTGGAGGAATGGCGCGGCAGCAGATTCACGGCATGACGGAAAATGACTTGTTACTGGTGACAAGCTATCAACCATATGCCGAAGAGGCTCTGTTCCTGGTCACCACCGCGATGGAGCGCCAGTGTAATATCTTGGCGATCAGCGATAGTCTTGTCAGTCCGGTGGCGAAGCCAGCGGATTTGGTATTACAGGTTCAAGAGGCAGAAACCAGGAAGTTTCGATCTCTCTCGGCTTCCATGTGTCTAGCTCAGTCTCTAGTGATCGCATACGCGTTTGCATACGCCGAACAAACCGAGAAGAATGCGTAAATTGCCGCGATGTTCGCCATGAAAATGAAATAGTATTTGCAAAAATTGTAAAAATAGAATATCCATTTTGCATCAAGGCGGTTACGCTGTATCTGCTAGCTGAGGGAATGCAAAATGACATCATCGACGCCAGATTTGGATCTCATAACAATTGGAAGATCGTCGATTGATTTGTACGGCGAGCAAACCGGCGGGCGACTGGAGGATATGCGGTCGTTTGCAAAATATGTCGGCGGGAGTCCGACAAACACTGCTGTTGGCGCGGCGCGGTTGGGGTTGAGCGCTGGCTTGCTCACTCGCGTGGGGGCGGATCACTTTGGTCGCTTCATCAAAGAGCAGCTGGAGCGAGAGGGCGTCGACACGACTGGCGTCATAACCGATCAAGACCGCCTTACATCTCTAGTTTTTCTGGGGGTCAAAGACCCAGATACTTTTCCACTCATATTTTATCGGGAGAATTGTGCTGACTCTGCGATGAACGAATCGGACGTGGATGAAGATTGGATTCGGTCCGCTGCATCGGTGCTTGTTAACGGAACTCACCTGTCGCAACCCCATCTGTTCAACGCATCAATGAAGGCGTGCCAGATAGCTAAAGCCGCAGGCCGAAAAGTGATTTTCGATATCGATTATCGCCCGGTTCTATGGGGGCTGACCAGTCGAGATATGGGTGAGAACCGGTTCGTGGAAAGTCGGCAAGTGACCTCAAAGTTGCAGGAGATTTTGCCGCTTTGCGACTTGATCGTTGGAACCGAGGAAGAATTTCACATTCTGGGTGGTGACACCGACACGTTTGACGCGTTGCAATGCGTTCGGGCCAAGAGTGACGCCTTGCTTGTCTGTAAGAGGGGTCCGGATGGCTGCGTAGTGTTTCCAGGACCGATTCCGCAAAATATTGATCAGGGCATAAGTGGGCCTGGCTTTGAGGTGGAGGTCTTCAATGTTCTCGGGGCGGGTGACTCGTTCATGTCAGGTTTCCTGCGCGGGTGGTTGCGAGATGAGCCTCTTGAGAAGTGCTGCGAGTTCGCCAATGCCTGCGGCGCTATCGTTGTTTCGCGGCACGGGTGTGCGCCGGCTATTCCAACCTGGGAAGAGTTGCAGTCGTTCTTGAGTGCGCGAGATCGTCCGTTCAGACTTCGCGATGATGAGCAGTTAGAGCATCTTCACGCGGCGACGACCAGAGCATCTCAATATGATCAACTAACCGTGCTCGCGGTTGATCACCGTAGTCAACTAGAGGATATGTGCGAAAAGCTCGGTGCAGATATTTCTCGCGTTCCGGAGTTTAAATCGCTCGTTCTGAAGGCTGTGGATCGGGTGGCTGGTGGTGCATCCTCATTTGGCGTTCTTCTAGATGGTCGATTCGGAATGCGTGCGCTTGAGGCCGCGGCCGACCATCCATATTGGATTGGTCGTCCGATTGAATTCCCCGGGTCGCGTCCACTGCGGTTTGAGTGCTCGCCCGATGTTGGTTCCGAACTCGCCACTTGGCCGAGCAATCATGTGGTAAAGTGCTTAGTTTTCTATCACCCTCAGGATGATGAGGCGTTGCGCGAGAGACAAGAGCAGCAGCTCCTCACTCTTCAGGACGCTTGTCGTAAAACTGGTCATGAATTCCTGCTCGAAGTGATCCTTTCGAAGCATGGTGATGTGGGTGAGGCAACCGTGGCCGAAGTGCTGCAGCGAATGTACGATATTGGCCTGAAGCCGGATTGGTGGAAGCTGGAACCCGACGCGAGAGCGCAGTCATGGCGGCAAGTAGAGGCAGTCATAGAGCGCAATGATCCTCACTGTCGGGGTGTCGTTCTATTGGGGCTCGCTGCTCCGGAGGACGAAATCGTAAAGTCTTTTGAAGCTGTTGGCGAGTTTGACACGGTCAAAGGGTTTGCGGTGGGGCGAACGATTTTTGCTGATGTTGCGGAGCAATGGCTCGATCAAAAGATCGACGACGAGGGAGCAATTGAGCGGTTGGCGAGTAAGTTTGGTGCCCTGGTGGATGCCTGGAACCAGGTTAAGCTCGGTCAAAAGGCATTGGAAGAGGTGGTGTAATGGTTGCCACGGTAAAACTGACCGCGTCCCAAGCCATGATCCGGTGGCTGGTCAATCAGTATGTTGAGGAAGGTGATTGGATCGAACCCTATTTCGCGGGTTGTTGGGCAATTTTTGGTCACGGAAACGTCGCTGCGCTCGGCGAGGCGTTGCACACGTATAAGGATCAGTTTCCGACTTATAGGGCTCACAATGAGCAGGCCATGGTTCATGCTGCGGTAGCGTATGCGAAGCAGAAA
>JANSXJ010000502.1 GCA_024743015.1 Hyphomonas sp.
CATCTGGAGCGTCTTGCAAGTATGGGGACCGTCAACAATCTTTATTCCTACGCGATCAACATCTGGCCCGGGGATGTGGTCCTAAACGGCGCATCATTCGAGCCAAACATAGATCCGGAACCGGAATGCCAACTGAATGTCTCCTCCTTCGTCAAAGATGCTACCTCTTTCGAGATGAACGAAACACGCGAGGCTGACGATTTGCGTATCGAACGGCCGCCTTCGGAGCCGCGGGGTGCGAGTGACGCCAAGACGGCCGAACCCAAATTGATCAAGAGGTTTCGGAAACTGAAACGAGCTCGGTTTGGCATCGACAACGCCCCTCACGCTACACCTGAACCTGAGGCCACCGAGTCTGAATGCAAACCACTCGTCTCGATCCTGGTCCCTGTTTACAACAGCGCCCCCTATATCGAGGAGACGTTATCGAGCCTGACCGATCAAACCTATCCCAACATCGAGATCGACGTCCTCGACGATGGGTCACAGGATGCTTCGCTTGGCGTTGCCAAAAAGTGCGCCCGAGCAGATCACCGTATTCGCATTCTTGCCTCGGATGGAAAGAATCGTGGAGTGGTAGCAACGCGTAACAGCTTGTTGAAACAGGCTCGCGGCGCGTTCATCGCCTGGAACGATAGCGACGACCTGAGCAGTCCCGAGCGGATTGCCAAACAGGTCGCATACCTCAATCACAACCCCGGCATCGGCGCTGTGGGAACCGGAATCCTAATCGCCGATGCCAAGTTGCACCCGCTTGAGTCGCGGTCCTTTCCCGAAGACCCGGAACGTCAGGCTGTTGACCCCGAACTGTGCTGTGCCACGGTTCTTCTTCGTCGAGAAGCCGCCGACCATGCCGGCTTGTTCCGCGAGGCTTTCCATGTTGGCGGCGAGGACGGAGACTGGGTGCTGAAGGTCGCAGACAAACATCGGATCACCAACATCCCCGAAATCCTCTACACCTACCGCCGTCACCCAGCTTCGCTCACGCACAAGCAAGGTCATTCGTCCCTTGTCCGGCGATTGGGCGTGGTCGCGCGGCAGGCGGCGCGTGCCCGTCGGGCAGGTGAAGATGATCCTGTAGACCTGCTGGAGGCCGACAAGATTGCGACCCAGCTTGATACGGAACACTTTCTGTTCTCGCCAAACTACACGACAGGCGAACGGATGGCGGCGTTGCAGGAGCCGATCGAAGGGGAAAAACCGGCACTGTCTATCATCCTTCGGCCGGTTTCGACGGCCGAAGAGATAGAGGCGATCGTCGACGCTTACAGAGCACAGTCTTTTCAATCCTTCGAGGTTATCGTTCCGGCCAAACAATGCATCTTTCGAATGCTCGACAAACGTGTTGCTGGCTTCAAACTCGTCCTCGTTCCCTCGAGAATGCACACAAAATCAGCGGACCGCCTCCTTCTTCATGCAGGTGCGCCCTATGTTCTCGTTCCGGGTTCGAACTATCAACTCCCACAGCCGTGGGAGGTGCACAACCAGTTCGAGGCCCTGCTGGAACTGGAGCCCGCTACAATCTTCGGGGCCGCTCTGCGGGGAGATGGGGAACGCATACCGACAATCGCCGAACTCCAGGCGGATCCAATGGTCACAATCGGCGCACGATCGGAGGATCTGAGAAAGCTGGCGCTTGGCCAAGCTTCATTTATAAAGATGCGCAGGCTACACACCATTTCGGTACGCCTACGCCAACTCATCAAGGGCGGTGTCGCTACCCTTCGGCAAGGCCACTACCGTGAGTTTATTCGCCTCGCGCCGACACATGCCCTTCAGTTTGCGAACATGATTGCTGTGAGAACCCTTGAGGCCTTCGCCCGGCAGTTCTACAACGTGTTAGCGCCAGCCTTGTTCAGGCTTCCGGGGTTCCGCATCCTGGTACGTTCGAAGGCTGGACGATACGCTCGGAGCCTCGTTCGAACAATTATAAGTCCAAAAGGGCGCTCTGCCTTCGTTAGTGACAGTTTGTCTTCTGTTAATCTTCACGAATGCGATCCAATTGACTACGAGCTCGCCGCCCGGCGAGCAGAAATCAAAGTTGCCGTCTTGGACAATTGGGGAGACGTCGAGGAGTGTCTACAATATATGACGCCGAACGGAGACGGTATCTATGATGGCGTTCTGTTCGCACCACACACAAAAATCGACGACCCAGATTTCACGCTTGTTCTCAACATGCCTGAGAACGACAATACTTGCATATCGACGCCGCCCGAAAGACTATTCTTCGCGATTGGTGAACCACCGACAGCCGAGCACCATGAAATGCATG
>JANSXJ010000324.1 GCA_024743015.1 Hyphomonas sp.
AGAATGTCCTCGAACTGATGATGCTCGACGCCGAGCACGACGTCGGAATACATGTGGATGAAGCGGCGATAGCTGTCATAGGCGAAGCGCTCACCGGCCTTCGCAGCAAGGCCCTGCACGGTCACCTCAGAAAGACCGAGATTCAGCACCGTATCCATCATTCCCGGCATGGAGGCGCGCGCTCCCGACCGGACAGAGACCAGCAGCGGATTGCCCGCATCGCCGAACACTTTCCCGGTCTTCTGCTCCAGCGCCTTGAGCGCCTCGTCGACCTGAGCATCCAGACCTTCCGGATAGGCCTCATCAAGATCATAATAGGCGGTGCAAACGTCAGTGGTCAGGGTAAATCCTGGCGGGACAGGCAGACCCAGGCTCGCCATTTCGGCAAGGTTTGCACCTTTTCCGCCCAGCAGATTCTTCATCGCAGCGCCGCCTTCAGAGCTTCCACCGCCAAAGGAATAGACCCATTTGGTGTCTGCGTTTGCGCCATCAGCCATTGTATGAACTCCTCGATTCCCGCTCGGAATGCGCCGACCCTTCTGCCGGGACTCTGCTGCAAAGCCAAGCGCCATGGTTGGCGTCGAGAATCAAGACGTCATTTCGTCTGATTACGCTGTCACCGAACAAACATGCCCCATCTGGACCAAATCGACCTGAATTTAGCATAATCTTGTTGCTGCGCTGCAACATGAATCAAACCCAACAGATCGCCTCATGCGCTGTTCAGCCCGCATCTCGCACAATCGTGAAATGTTTTTGAGATGCAACGATAATGACGCGTCTTAGAATCAACGCACACTACGCTTCGAAAGGCTGGGCTGATGTTAAAACTAAGACTACGGGACCTGGTGTCCCTCACCACGCTTGCCGGGCTGAGCGCGATTGCACTCTGCCTCGTACTGGTGACCGATCCTTCTTTGTTGGGCTAATTAGCCCTCAGACGTTTGTTCCGTCGATACCTGCGAAGGCAGGTATCTATGGGATCTATTTCACCCTCTGTCCCTTCTGGCATCGATCGTCCATGGGGTCCTGCCTTCGCAGGACCTCGCGATGGAGCCTCTACTGGTTCAATCGCAAGAACAGATCATCCCAATCTGGGTTCATATGCTCAATCAGCCTGATTTTCCAGGCCCGCTTCCACTTCTTGATTTGATACTCGCGCGCCTTAGCGGCCTCGCGAGTCTCGTGTGGCTCACACCAAACCAGTCGATAGATACGATACTTGCGCGTGAACACACTACCACGACCTTCGCGATGATCGAAAATGCGTCTCGCCAAATCGTCCGTATGACCACAATAGAACGTCCCGTGCTTTTGACTCGCCAAAACGTAGACCCAGAATTTCGGACCCATTCCACCCTCCGAAGATACCTGCGAAGGCAGGTATCCATGGAAGATGAATGCAATCCAGCGACTAGAGGTTGAGGTCTGCCCTTGGGTGCCTGCCTGCGCAGGCACTGGCGGGTTGAAATGCATAGACGGGAAATACAGGAGTATAGCCGCAGATACCTGCGCAGGCAGGTATCTATGGACCGTTCTTCAAATCCAGCGCTCAGAGGTTGAGATCCGTCCCTGGGTGCTTGCCTGGGCAGGCACCGGCGGAAAAGCCGCTAACCCTCAATCTTGCTGAAATCGGCGACTGTGCCGATGGCTTCGCGCATCATGTTGAGCAGGTTCAGCCGGTTCTCGCGAATGGCGGCGTCGTCGGCATTCACCATCACGCTGTCCGGACCGTCGAAGAACGCGTCGACCGGCGCGCGCAAGCTGGCCAGCGCGGACATGGCCGCGGCGAAGTCTTCCTGTTCGAGCGCAGTCCTGGCGGCGTCCGATGCCGACACCACGGCTGTGTGCAAGGCGGTCTCGGCTTTTGCAGAGAGTTTTGCTGCATCGACCGGGCCATCAAAGGCGCGTTTGTCCTTCTTCTCCTCGGCGCGAAGAATGTTCGCCGCGCGCTTATAGCCCGCCAGCAGGTTCGCCCCGTCTTCGGAGTCGAGGAAGGCCGCGAGCGCCTCCACGCGCTTGACGATCAGGACGAGGTCATCCTCCCCGAGCGCGAACACGGCATCTATCAGATCATGCCGCTGGCCCTGGTCGCGGAGATATTGTTTGAGACGGTCGGCGAAGAAGGCGAGGAGATCGGAAATCAGATCCCTCTCCCATTCGACCGCTGGAATCTTCGCCCAAGAATCTTCCAAGATCATCTGACCCGCGTCACCGATGGTCGCCATCGATTTGATTCGGCTATCGTCCTTGAGCTGGTGGAAGAACGACAAATCTTTCACGCTGGAAAGTTGGCGATGGAGATGGATCATCGTCAGCCTAGTCCCCATGAGGAAGAACTCAGACAATGGTATGCGCACCCCATTTTCGAGGCTCAATCGAACCATGCCTAGAGCCGCACGACGCAACGCGAATGGGTCTTTCGACCCCGTAGGCTTTTCGTTGATTACCCAAAACCCACTGAGCGTGTCGAGTTTATCCGCCAGCGCGACCGCAATGCTCACAGGCTCGTTTGGCACCGCATCAGAGGGGCCTTGGGGTTTGTAATGATCGCGAATGGCGTCGGCGACCGACTGAATTTGATGGTCTTCCAAATTTGCAAACCAGGGCCAGGGGTCCGTATCCCCGGACTTGATCCGGGGTCTCTCGCCTTCGTCCCCGGAAGCCGTCTCACGAGGCTCCGGGTCGAGCCCGGAGCGGTCGGCTTTAAGGGCTTCCAGGGCATAATATCGGCCCATCACGCCTTGCAGCTCGGGAAACTCGTAGACCATTTCGGAGACCAGATCGGCCTTGGCGAGACGCGCGGCACGCTCTGCGAGATCAGGATCCGCGCCCACTTTTGGCGCCAGCTCGCGCGCCAGCGCCGCGACCCGCTCAACCTTGTCAGCAATCGTGCCGAGCTCTTTCTTGAAGTCGATCTTGCCAAGCTTCGGGGCCATCGCATCCAGGCCAGTCTTCTTATCATTCTCCCAGAAGAAGCGGCCATCTTCGAGACGTGCGGACAGGACTTTCCGGTTCCCCGCCGCAATCGCTTTACCGCCATCTGCCGCGTCGATATTTGCCACCACGACAAAGTTGGGCGCGAGCGTTCCCGTCTTGGGGTCGCGCACCGCAAAATACTTCTGGTGCGTGCGCATGGAGAGCTGGATCACTTCAGGCGGCAATTCGAGGAAAGCCGGGTCCATCTCGCCGAGGATCACCACCGGCCATTCAGCGAGGCCGACAATTTCTTCCAGCAATCCCTTGTCTTCGACCAGCTCAAGGCCAGCTGTCTCACAGATCGCCCTGGCCTCGGTCTCGATTTTCTCGCGCCGCGCCTCGCGCGTCAGCAGGACATGGCCGTCTCCGGCAAGTTGAGTGACATAGTCGTCAACGCCCGTGATCCTGAATGGCCCACGGCCGTGGACGCGATGGCCTTCGGTCTCATTGCCGCTGGCAATGCCATCGAGTTCAAATGGAACGACCTGTCCATCAAACAGGCAGACAATGCGCTGCAAAGGGCGCACCCAGCGCAGCTCGCCGCGGCCGGTGCGCATGGATTTCGGCCAATGGAAATTACGCATGATCTCAGGGATCAGTTCAGACACAATGTCTGGTGTCGCCCGGCCCGGAATGGTGCGTTTGGCGATATAGAAATCGCCCTTCTTGGGATCGGACCGCACCTCGGCCTCATCGATTGAAGACAGTCCAGCGCCGCGCAGGAAGCCCTCGATCGCCTTGTCCGGCGCGCCGACCTTGGGACCCTTGCGTTCCTCGGTCACATCGTCCGACCCGGCGGGAACGCCTTCGCAGATGACGGCCAGACGCCGCGGCCCGGACATGGAAACAGCTTTCTCAACGCCGAGCCCAGCCTCACGCAACCCCTTCAGGATCGCATCCTGGAGGTCACGCTCCGCCTTGGCCTGCATGCGTGCAGGAATTTCTTCGCAGAAAATTTCGAGGAAAAGTTCAGCCATATCAGCCCAATAAATATCGTGTTCTAAAGATTGTTATGTGCGCCATCGCACAATGGTGCCTTGCCGGATCGTTTGCAGGTGCAGAAGAAAACTTTGCCCGTCTTCGGCGCTTCCCAGCCTTGCGGAATAAAGTCCGTTTCCTTGTGAGAGCCGTCGCAGAACGGTTGATTGGCCGAGCGCCCGCATGAGCACCACCAATACATCTTGCCTTCTTCCACTTCGACCGCGATCGGTTCGGTGCCGCCAATTTCTGGGTCTGCCATCAGATCTCCTCCAAATCCTTCACAGTGAAATCACTCTCCGCGCCATCGCCGGTATTCACCGTGGTCGCAGGCTCGAGCAGGACAACATGGCACTCGTCTCCAACTGCGCCAGGGCGATGCTCGACGCCGCGCGGGACGATGATGAACTCACCCGCTTTGACAATCTCTTCGCGGTCCCGAAAGG
>JANSXJ010000234.1 GCA_024743015.1 Hyphomonas sp.
GAACCAGGAAATGGATTTACTCATGCGCAAACTTGCAGTTGCTGCCGGCCTTCTGGCCATGACCCTCCCAGCCCAGGCCAATCCGACGCTCGAAGGGGTCGCCTCCGGTCTCTACAATCTGGAAAAGACACACGCCTTTCTAACCTGGACCGTGAAGCATAACGGGATTTCCGGATACACGGTGAACTTCACCGATTTCGAGGCCGACCTGGTATTCGACGCTGAAACGCCTGAGAATTCTCAGCTGGCCGTGAGCATCAATCCGACCGCACTCAACACCAACTACCCCGATCCCGAGAAAAAAATCGAATGGGAAAACGAACTGGCCACGGATGCGCGGTTCATGAACGCGAATGAATTCCCGGCGATCACATTCAACTCTACATCCGTTGAAAAAACCGGCGACTTCGAGGGTAAAGTCACGGGCGATCTCACTTTCCTCGGTGTGACCAAACCGGTGACGCTGGACGTCAGCTATGGCGGCGTCGCGAACCCGCCATGGTTCGGTCAGCGCGATGTGATCGGTTTCACCGCCTCGACCACAATCGCACGCTCTGATTTTGGGCAAACCGCACTCGCTGGCGTGATTTCCGACGAAGTCGAGATCGAGTTTTCTGGTGAATTCCTGCAAGCTGCCGAATAGACTCAGCAACAATTTTGGTGAGAGGGAACCGAAAATGACAATCAAATCATACCTTGTTGCTGGCACCGCGGCCGTCGCATTGTCAGCTTGTGGAGGCGGCGCGAACGAGGCGTCGATCGAAGATGCCGAGACACCGCCGGTACAAGCCGAGGCTGAGTTGCATCCGCTGCTCGCAGACGTAGCGGCGGCAAACTACTCGCTTGAGAAAACCCACGCCTTCATGACCGTGAAAGTCGGCCATAATGGCGGGATCACACAGTACCGGATCAGTTTCACGGATTTTGACGGCGACCTTGCCTTCGACCCGGCCGATCCGGAAGCGTCGAGCATCTCGTTCACAATCAACCCTGCAGCGGTCGAAACCAACTATCCGGGCGACTATTCGGTCGGGCACCCTGAGAGCCAGTGGTCCAGCTGGAACGAAGACGTGTCGCGAGATGCGAAATGGCTGAACTCGGATGTTCATCCGGAAATCACCTTTGTCTCAACGAGTGCGTCCCGCACGGGCGACCTGAGCGGAACCGTAACGGGTGACCTAACGCTGCTCGGTGTCACCAGACCGGTCACACTGGATGTGACTTACAATGGTGTCGCGAACCCGCCATGGTTTGAAGGCCGGGACGTGATCGGCTTCGATGCCAGCACGAAGCTCAACCGGTCTGATTTTGGGATGGCCGCCTATATCCCGAATATTGGCGATGAAGTCACCGTCGAGTTCTCCGGCGAATTCCTGCAGGACGAATAGGCCATGAGCGCCACGTCAGAGCGGTATACGAGTGTCGCAATTACGCTGCACTGGCTGATTGCACTTGCGATCGTGGGAATGATCCTGGGCGGATGGTATATGGGTGACCTGCCGGATGGCGCACCGGGTCAGTATTTCCTGTACCAGATGCACAAATCGATTGGGATCACGATCCTGCTGCTGACCGTGGCGCGCATTATCTGGCGAGTGATGAACCCGCCGCCGCCATTGCCTGAGGATATGAATGCGCTGGAAAAGACCGGCAGCCATCTCGTGCATCTGGGTTTCTACGGCCTGATGATCGCCATGCCACTGACGGGCTGGCTCTACAGTTCCGTGAGTGTGAAGCTGGATGTGCCTACGGTGCTGTATGGCGCAATTAGCTGGCCGGACGTGCCATTTGTGGGCGGTCTCAAAACCGAGGCGGCGAGCGGTGTGGTCAATTTCATACATTCCAAACTTGCCTGGGTCGCGATTGGGCTCCTGGTTCTACACGTCGCTGGCGCGCTGAAACATGAGTTTAGCGCCGAAGACGGCGTCCTGAAGCGGATGATCCCGGGCCTGTTTGGAAAAGTCGACAAACCGCAAGCGCCCGGTCGCGGCGCCCTGACCGCATTTGGATCCAGCCTCGCCATCCTGGTTATCGTCGCTGGCGCCTCCCCACTTCTGGGCGCGCTTTCAGGATCAGGGCAGGCCGTGAGCGCGGACGCAGCGTTTGAGCCGAACTGGACGGTGGATAAAGCAGCTTCATCCATCACATTCTCAGGCATTCATGATGGGAACACGTTTTCCGGAACCTTCGGTAACTGGGACGCGGCGATCCAGTTCGATCCGACCAGCCCCGCCAAGGCCGAAGCGCGCGTAACCGTTGCAACCGGAAGCGCGGAAGCCAGTCAGAAGCTCTACACTGACAGCTTGAAATCCCCAGAATGGTTCAATACGGCGGCCTTCCCGAGTGCGAGCGTCGAAATCCTGAACATCTCAGAGACTGGCGACGGACAATACCTGTCTACGGCGCGACTGACCTTGAAAGACGCGACGGTAGACACCGATTTTCCGTTCTCTCTGCAGTTAGAAGGAACGACCGCGCGAATGACGGGTCAGGCGGTCTTTCAACGCACTCCCCTGGACCTTGGACAAGCCTCGGACCCGAGCGCTGACTGGGTGTCTGAAGACGTTACGGTGGATGTTGTTGTCGTGGCAGCGCGCACCGACTAAGGGCTCTTCCTCATTGCAAAATTCCGATAAGGTTTGGCAGAGACTCGAATAAGAGGAGAGTCCGATGACAGTGCATGAAGCTCATGAAGAACACCATTATGTGCAACGGATGGGATGGTTGCGCGCGGCCGTGCTCGGCGCGAATGATGGAATTCTCTCAACAGCGAGCCTGATGATCGGGGTCGCCGCCGCAGCGGCGAGTATGAGCGATATTCTGCTTGCCGGGATCGCGGCCCTTACAGCGGGCGCCCTGTCCATGGCGGCCGGCGAATATGTCTCGGTAAGCTCGCAATCCGATATAGAACATGCCGACCTTGAAACAGAGCGACGGGCGCTGCGCGAAGACCCGGAAGGTGAGCATGAAGAGCTGTCGCAAATCTACATGGCGCGCGGTGTCCCTGACCAGCTCGCCCGGCAAGTTGCGACAGCACTCACGCAAAGTGGAGCGTTGGAGGCTCATGCGCGTGACGAGCTTGGAATCTCTGATCTGTCCAAAGCCCGCCCGCTTCAGGCCGCCTGGTCATCTGCTGTGAGTTTCGCCGTCGGCGCGACCCTTCCGATCATCGCAGCAGTCCTCGCACCTGCACAGCATGTCGGGATCGCGATTGCGGGGGTGTCTTTGCTCGGATTGATCCTGCTGGGTGTGCTGTCCGCCCGTGCGGGCGGCGCTCATCCGCTGAAAGCCGTGGTCCGGATTGTTTTCTGGGGGACGACCGCGATGGCGCTCACCGCCTTGGTCGGTCGGCTATTTGGCGTTGCGGTTTAAGCGCGCCCGCCATATGAGCGCCAAATGAGCGCTCCGGTCCTGCCCCCAACGAATGATGCCATCACGCATGCAGCAGATTTGCTGCGCGCCGGCGGTCTGGTCGCGATGCCGACAGAGACGGTTTACGGGCTGGCAGCGAATGCGGCTGACGCAGAAGCCGTCGCGCGGCTCTATGCTGCCAAAGGGCGTCCGCGATTCAACCCGCTGATCGCGCATGTCGCAAACCTCGAAATGGCTGAGGCACAAGGTGTGTTCAGGGCCCGAGCCTTGGAGCTGGTTGAGGCTTTTTGGCCGGGTCCGCTAACCCTGGTGGTTGAGGTCGCTGAACACGCCACCGTCTCCGACCTGGCGCGCGCCGGTTTACCCAGCCTGGCGCTGCGCATGCCCGATCATCCGGTTGCCCGGAGCCTTCTCGCAGAATTCGGTGGTCCTTTGGTCGCGCCGTCTGCCAACCCCAGTGGCAGGATCAGCCCGACCCGCGCTGAGCATGTTGCCGCCGATATGGGGGATCTTATCGACCTGATCCTTGATGGCGGGCCGTGTGCCTCGGGCCTGGAATCGACCATCATCGATGCGCGCGGCGACCGCCCCGCTTTGCTCCGCCCCGGAAGTCTCGATCCAGCTGAGATTGATCGAATCTGGCCAGGCCTGATCCGCCCGGAAGCCAATCCCGACGCGCCGCAATCGCCGGGACAGTTGCTCCGTCACTACGCTCCGCAAGCGAAGCTGCGCCTCAATGCGACGACCCCGGACGAGGGTGAAGCCTATCTGGGATTTGGCGCTGGCGAAGCAACCCTCAATCTTTCGACGTCCGCCGATCTCACCGAAGCCGCGACCAATTTATTCGGCATGCTGCGCGAGCTTGATCAGCGCTATGACCGTATCGCTGTGGCTCCGATCCCAGATCATGGTCTCGGCGAAGCGATAAATGACCGCCTTACGCGCGCGGCGAAAACAGCGTAAAAGACCAGGATGACGCTACCCAATGGATTTCTTGCCGACGCCAAAGCCTTGCTCGGGGACAAAGGCTGGCGCATGGATGCCGAAAGCCTGGAACAGGTCGCAACCCCCTGGCGGGGGACTTTTCAAGGGGAAACGCCATTTCTGGCCCTGCCCGCCTCAACCGAGCAGGTCTCTCAACTCGTCAAGCTGTGTCAGACCCATAAAGTCGCCATCACGCCGCAAGGCGGAAATACCGGACTCGTCGATGCGGGCACACCGCATGGAGAGATCACGATTTCTCTGCGCCGGATGCAGGCGGTACGGGCGGTTGATCCGTTCAACAATTCTCTGACGATCGAAGCGGGCGCGCCGCTCGTCAAAGCGCAGGAGGCGGCGGACGGTGCGAGACGGCTCTTCCCGCTCTCACTCGGATCTGAAGGTACCGCGACCATTGGCGGTTTGATTTCTACCAATGCAGGCGGCGTCGCAGTCCTGCGTTACGGTATGATGCGTGACCTGATCCTCGGACTGGAAGTGGTTCTGCCCAACGGCGAGATCTGGGACGGCCTTTCCGGGCTGCGGAAGAACAATACCGGATACGATCTGAAACACCTCTTTGCGGGGGCGGAAGGCACGCTCGGCATCATTACGGCAGCGACGCTGAAACTGTTTCCCAGAGTGGCGAAAAGCACGGCCTGGATCAGCTGTGAGAGCGCCGAAGCTGTTGTTGAACTGCTTGCGCTGACCCGCGATCACGCTGGCGATACCGTCACCAGTTTTGAAATCATTCCGGCCAACGCGATTGAGATGGTGCGCTCCGAAATGCCGGATGTGCGTGACCCGCAACCCAATGGCCTGCCCTGGCGTGTGCTATGCGAGATTTCGATGGCCAGCGAGGCTCATGCGCGTGACATCATGGAAACGGCCCTGCAATCAGCCTTTGAAGCCGGTCTTGCCGCAGATGCGGTTATCGCCGAAAGCCTGACACAAGCGAAGTCTTTCTGGACGATCCGCGAGAGCATCCCGCTCTGCAAACGGGCGTATGGAACCGCGATCAATCACGACATATCGGTGCCGGTTTCCCAAATCCCGGCCTTTCTGGAACGGGCCGAGCAGGCCATTCACGAAGTTTCCGAGAATGCCGAAATCATTGCCTTTGGCCATGTTGGCGATGGCAACCTGCACTATTCAGCTTGCGAACCCAAGGATGCGCTCACGCCCATACTCAGCAATCACATGGCCGAAATCACTGAAATCGTTCACCGCCAGGCAATGGCCTTTGGCGGATCCATCAGCGCCGAACATGGCGTGGGTCGGTTGAAACGCGATGAGCTGGAAAACATCCGCCCCGCCGCTGCGACGGCGACGATGAAAGCGATCAAGGCCGCTCTGGATCCGAATGGCATTATGAATCCCAACCGCGTCATTAGTCTGGATTGATACCGTTTTTTGAGCCACAGTCCGTTGTGCGTGTTGAGGGATCAGGGCTTTGTGTGGACGCTTTTTCAGGCATGGCGTGAGTTGGGAAGAGTATAGTTCCTACCTCAGCCTGTTCGAATATGCCGGCATCGACCCA
>JANSXJ010000416.1 GCA_024743015.1 Hyphomonas sp.
AGAAGATAGGGGCACGGACAATTGACGAACTGTGGGCCGCTATCGGCCAAGCCGTAGCCCAATTCACCCCAACCGAATGCGCCAACTACTTCAATGCTGCAGGATACGACCCAATATGATCGGAAAACGCTCTAGCATGAACACAGATATTAGATCCCGTGTCATAGAAAACCGAGCGGTATACCGCGGTGGGAGCGTCTCCCATGTCAATTGATCGCGCACAGCAGCTTTTCCTTTTGGCCATGAGCATCGGCCTTTTTCCCGTGGCCCTGTCCTACGGTGCGATGCCCGAAGTCAGCCTGCCTCTGCTCTACGGTATCAGCGATCCAGATCTGCCCACACAACATATTTTCCGGGCGGTCATGGGCCTCTATCTCGGCATGATATGCTTATGGTTGGCGGGCGTGCTGCGGCCCAACCTGCGGATAGCTGCCCTATGGACCTTGTTTGTCTTTGTGACTGGCATCGCCTTGGGCCGGGTGTTGAGCCTTGGTCTCGACGGTTGGCCAGGGCCGCTTCTGGTGTTCTACCTGCTCGCCGAAATCGGGCTCGCCGCAACAAGCTGGATTCTCATTAACAAGGTGCCGAACCGCACGAATGCAGGGAGCGCATGATTGATGGCATCTCTGGTTTTGGCGGCATTCCGGACGTTCCGCATTCGCGCTTCTTCTTCTCTTCCGATGTGTGGCACTGAATACCCACGCCTTGGAACTCCGCGATGACCCGCGTTTGGCATCTATGATCGAAACCGGATTATGGCAAGCAAAGCATCTTCCAGGGAGCCGCGAGGAGAACCGCTCATTGGCAGCGCTAGATGCCCAATTTCGGCATGACCCCACGACGGCGTCCATTGACATAGGCATTTCCAGCTTGATGTATCGAGCCCGGAAAGAATGTGTCGAAAACAGGGAGGCTGGCAGCGCCCAGTACGCCCGAGCGGGAACCCAGTTTGGAAACGCGAACCGGTGCGTTCTTGAGGCCACGCGACGGGCCGGGTAGGGCAACGCCGGAGATCCGATCAACAAGACGCGCATTGATCGCCTCGGGGAGACGGCCCCCGACAAAAATAACCTGCGGATCGAAAAAGCCGGTGATCACACGGGACAGCGTTGCCAGTTGATCGCTGGCGCGGTCGATCCAAGCGTCGATGGTCGGCTGCGCCTCTGCGCCCACTTCCGAGAGATCGGCAATGTCTTGGATTGCAATGCCGGCCGCCTGCAGCGTTTCGACCAAGTCCTGGCCGGACGGACGCGGCCCCTCGTAGGGAAAGAGCACGCCAGGCTTTGATGCATTGCCGTGCGGACCGCGATAGAGGCGGCCATCGATGATCATTCCGCCGCCAACGCCATGACCGATGTGAACAAAGAAAAAGGTGTCGTGGTCGGTGCCAAGACCATAGAGGAATTCGCCGAGCGCGGCACAGGCGCCATCTGTATCCACCGAGCAGCGCAAACCCAACGCCTCGCCAAATATCGGCGCCAGGCGCATCTGGTCCAGCGGCTCGAAATAGCTGTGCGCGATCAGCGTTTCTCCATCTTCGGCAAACCCGCCCGGCAGCGAGAACCCCGCACCAATCAGTCGCGCGTGATCAATGCCGGTACGAGCAAGCGCAACGTCGAGTTGATCGGATGCGGCTCGGGCAATGCAATGTGGCGTGATGTCGTCGATCTCGGCCGTTTCCACGAACGCCACGTCGCCGGCGATGTCGATGATTGACAGATCGAACCGGCCGCGCATGAAGTTGACGCCGACCGAGAAGGCTTGGCCCTTGTTCACGGCGAGTTGCCGCCGCGGCTGACCCAACTGCCCGGACCGATCAGCCCGTTCGCTCAGAAGGCCAATCTCGAGAAGACGCGACACCAGGCGTGAAACGGTCGGCGGTGTCAGATTGGTGATCTCGGCGATTTCGGCGCGCGAGATGTGCGAACCGCGGTGGACGAGTTCAAAAAGCTGGCGTTCGTTAAAGGTGAGGTCGGCCATTGCATGCATCGCATGCCCATATGCGAAGGTCGGCCAGCGGTGCAACGCTTAAATTAATTTGCGCAATGTAATTTAAGTGTCATATGGGTGCGATATGGCTTTGCCAGTCGGTGATCTCGCACCGGCCCAAGCCCCTGACGGAGGATTCCCATGACATTGAACCGCCTTCTGGTGCTCTCTGGCGCTGCTGTCGTTGCCCTGACGGGTGCGACGGCCGCGCAGGCCGAGAGCCTCATCGTTTACACGCCGCAATCGCCTGACCGGCTCGAAGTCATCGAGCAACTGGCCGAGGAGAAGCTCGGCTTCGACATCGAATTCGTCAATATGGGCGGCGGGGCCGTCTATGACCGTATTCTGGCCGAGCGCAACAATCCGCAGGCCGACGTCATTTTCGGCCTGATCGACTTCCTGACCGCCGGTTTGAAGCGCGAGGGCCTTCTTGAGCAGCACACGCTCGAAGCGCTCGAGGGCCTGCCCGACATCTACAAGGACCCCGACGGCTATTTCTATGGTTACCGGCAGACGCCGATCACGCTGTCCTTCAACGCCGATGTTCTGTCCGAGGAAGAGGCGCCCACAAGCTGGGAAGAGCTGTCCGATCCCAAATGGGAAGGCAAGTTCATGATCGGCGCCATGACATGGCAGACAACCCGCGCGATCCTCTCCGGTCTGTTCACCCGCCAGCTTGGCGATGATGGCGAAGTCACCGACGCCGGCTGGGAATGGTTCGAGGCCTTCTACAACAACGCCATTGTCTTCGAGGACGGCATGAACCGCTCGGAAATGATTGCCAGCGGCCAGACACCGCTGTCATTGAACCACTTCCTCGGTGTGCAGCGCGATGCCGAGGACGGCGGATATGCCTATCAATACATCAACACCGAAGGCGGCACGCCGATCGTCGTCGAGCGCAACGCCATCATCGCCGGTACCGACATGATGGACGAGGCTTTGGCCTTTCTGGAATACATCCAGTCGGTCGAGTTCCAGATCGAGAACGCCGAGCGCTTCGGTGTCATCCCGGTTCATCCGGACGCGATCGCTGCGGCGCCCGAAGAAGTGCGCGCCAACGCCGAACTGCTCGAGCAGCAGGTGATCGATTGGGACCTGATGGCCGCTCAACTCGATGGCTGGATGGAGCGAATCCAGCTCGACCTTCTCTGACAAGACCACAGGGGAGCGGCTGGCCGCTCCCCGCCATTCTCGTTTCCGGTGACCGGCATGATCACGCTTTCCAACATCGATGTCGCCTTTGACGGGACAACCGTCCTCAGTGACCTGACGCTCGAGATCCGCAAAGG
>JANSXJ010000437.1 GCA_024743015.1 Hyphomonas sp.
ACCGCGCCGTTGTGCTGGAAACCGTCGCGGCTGTTCCAGGCATGGTGGCCGGCCTGTTGCAGCATTTGCGAGCCATCCGCCGGATGCGCGGCGATCAGGGTTGGATCAAGGAATTGCTCGACGAAGCCGAGAACGAGCGCATGCACCTGATGACGTTTATACAGGTCGCCCAGCCCAGCCTGTTTGAGCGCGGGCTGATCATGATCGCGCAGGCCTTATTCTATAATTTCTATTTCTTCCTCTACTTGTTTGCGCCAAAGACCGCGCACCGTGTGATCGGCTATTTCGAAGAAGAGGCCGTGACCAGCTATACGCACTATCTACGCGAGATTGATGAGGGGCGTCTGGAAAATGGTCCTGCTCCGCAAATCGCGATAGATTATTGGCAGCTGCCCGCCACTGCGCGCCTCAGAGATGTGGTGATCGCGGTGCGTGAAGACGAAGCCGGACACCGGGATCGTAATCACTATTTCGCCGATGCTCTCATTCGCGGCGACGAGCCCGAACCGGAAGCTCCGCTACGCGCGGCGTAGGACGTATCCGACGCGCGGGAAGTGAACGTGTAGATTGTCTGCACGTTCATCCTGGCGAGCGATAATCACCCGCTCGGCATTCGCGATGACGAGGTCGCCCTCAACCCAATCCTTGGCATAATCGTCCGGGGCAATGGCGACGCGGTCGCCTGGTTGCAGATCCCTCAAGTCGTCAGAAGTTGTCGCCGCTTTCAGGCGCGGCGCTGCATTGTGGGCGATTTCCACAGCATCGGCGCCGCTGATCTCTTCCGGAGCCTGGCCTTTGTATTCTTTTAGCCGTGCATACCAATCGCGCGTCTGGGGCGCAGATTGAAAGCACTCTTCCAGAAAATCCGGAATATTCTTTTCGACAAACCACGGGTTCATGAAGGCGTGGACATCGACCATGCCGGGTTTGGTCCCGACCAACCAGTCACCGGTGCCGGCGCGGCGTCCGCCGTCGAGACGTTCTTCTATCCACAGCAGTTGGCTGCGCCATTGGTCCCGCATGATTGGCGCGGCCGCTTTCATCGCTTCCACGTCAAAAGGCCGACCCGACATTTTCGTACGATCGTCGATAAACGCTTGAGGCATCTGATCGCCGACGGCACCGAAGATCACGGCAACGCTCGACTGGAACCACTTTCCATCGGTCCAGGCCCCGACCATTTTGGCGAGGCCTTCATGCCCGGGAAGATTAAGCGCCGGAATCTGAAAACGCTTTTCCAGCTCGATCAGCATAATCGATGTGTCGCAGAATATGTCCGCGCCAATCTGCATGACGGGCGTGCGCCTGTATCCGCCTGTCAACGGCGTGAGATCCGGCTTGGGCATGATGGACGGAATGTCGACAGCGGCCCAGCCCAAATTCTTCATTCTGAGGGCCAGTCTTATCTTTTCAGAAAACGGCGACCGCTCGAATTGATGAAGAATGATGCTTTGAGCATTGGCCATACCGGATGCCTCCCCAGACAGGTTTGATTTATCTTTGCGGGATTTCATCCGGAATGGAAGAGACGATTAGCGGGGAGATCAGAGCTTTGCCAGCGCCTGCTCCAAATCCGCAATAATATCAGCGGCATCTTCAATCCCGACCGAGAGTCGAACCGTATCAGGTGCAGCCCCAGCAGCGGTCTTCTGTTCATCCGAGAGTTGGCTGTGCGTGGTCGAGCTCGGGTGAATGATCAAAGATCGCGTGTCGCCAATGTTTGCAAGGTGACTGAGCAGCTCGACGCTCTCGACCAGATTGACGCCCGCCTCGTGCCCGCCTTTCAGGCCGAATGTGAACACCGCGCCAGCGCCTTTCGGGCAGTATTTTTGCGCTAATGCGTGATGGTCATCGCCGGGAAGACCGGCATACCGCACCCAGCTAACCTTTTTGTGGCCCTGCAAATAGCGCGCGACCTCGCTCGCGTTCTCGCAGTGCTTGGCCATGCGCAATGGCAGCGTCTCACAACCGGTCATGATCATGAACGCGTTAAACGGTGACAGAGCCGGGCCAAGATCACGCAGGCTGAAAGCCCGTGCGGCGATGGCAAATGCAATGTCGACTTCCTGCCCGTCTGGGCCGAGCGGCAGTGCGCCGAATCCTTCGGCAAAGACCAGATCATTGTAGAAGCTCTGCGGCGTCGACATCGTCGGGTACTTGTCGGCATGCGCCTTCCAGTTGAAGCGCCCGCCGTCGACCAGCATGCCCCCAATCGAGTTGCCATGCCCGCCAATAAACTTGGTCAGAGAATGCACAACAATGTGCGCACCATGCTCAAGCGGTCGGCACAGATAGGGCGAGGCCATGGTGTTATCGACGACGTAGACAACGCCGTGTTTCTCAGCGATTGCAGCAATCGCGCCAATATCCGTCACGATCCCGCCCGGATTGGCGAGGCTTTCGGTGAAGATGACGCGCGTCGTGTCATCAATCGCCGCCTCGACCGCCGCGTGATCACCAATATCGACAAACTCGACCTCCCAGCCGAACTTCTTGAAAGCGTGGCCGAGTTGGTTGATCGAACCGCCATATAGTTGCTTGGCGGCGACGATCTTTGCTCCGGGTTCCATCAGTACGTGGAACGCCAGCAATTGCGCTGCGTGACCAGACGCAGTGGCCAGACCCATTGTGCCGCCCTCGAGGTTGGCGATACGTGCTTCAAGGGCGCCTGTCGTTGGGTTGCCGATGCGGGTGTAGATGTCGCCAAATTCCTGCAAGGCGAACAGCTTTGAGGCGTGTTCTGCGTCTTTGAAGACAAAGCTGCTGGTTTGGTGGATCGGTTGAGCGCGGGACCCCGTGACCGGGTCTGGGGCCGCCCCTGCATGTAACGCGCGTGTCGAAAAACCCTGAGTCATCATCATTCTCCAAAAAAGTCGTCTGTTCTGCTGGACTTATGACTAGACGTTGCGCCGGATTTGCCTAGCTTAATTCGTAAGGAGAGCGCTTAGAGCGCCTAAACAGTTGAAAATGAGACCATTGGGAGGTGGAGCCACATGCTAGATCCGAAAACGATGCCGCACGTCGCAGATATTCCGCGCGTTCAAAGCCA
>JANSXJ010000411.1 GCA_024743015.1 Hyphomonas sp.
CCTGTTCGGCGTTCCGGCCATATCCTAGCCGTTTTCCCTCCGCATCATTCATCTTGCCGAGTCCCGAGGGTCTGATAAAGCCTCCGGGACAGTAGATTACAGGGATGCCATGTCTGCGCAGAATCAGATCCGACGCAAAACGGTCAGGGACATCGCCAAGGCCAAAGGCGGCGAGCCGTTGGTTTGCCTGACGGCCTATGATGCGACGATCGCCGAGATACTCGATCCGCATTGCGATATACTTCTGGTCGGCGACAGCGTCGGCATGGTTGTGCATGGCTTGCCGTCCACTGTCGGGGTCACCATGGAGATGATGATTCTACACGGCCAGGCGGTCATGCGCGGGGCGTCGCAGGCTTTCGTCGTCGTTGATATGCCGTTCGGCTCCTATGAAACAAACTCGGACCAGGCTTTTCTCAACGCCGCCCGGATCATGCAGGAAACAGGATGCCAGGCTGTGAAAATTGAGAGCGGCGCTTATGCGGCGACGCAGATCCGGCATATGGTTGAGCGCGGCATCCCCGTCATGGGACATGTCGGTTTGCGTCCGCAGGCGACAAATGTCGATGGTGGATTTCGCGCCAAAGGTCGGACGGATGAGGAATGGGCACGAGCCATCGAAGAAGCGGTCGCTGCCGACGAGGCAGGGGCATTTGCGATTGTCGTTGAAGGCGTCGCTCCGGATCTCGCCGACAAGATCACGGCGACGGTCAGCTGCCCCACCATTGGAATCGGGGCATCGGCGAATTGCGACGGCCAGATTCTGGTGACCAATGACATGCTTGGAATGACCGACTGGGTACCGAAATTCGTGAAGAAGAATACGGATCTCAAGTCTGAGATCGAGACGGCCGCCAAACTCTATGCCGATGAAGTAAAATCGCGAGCGTTCCCGGGAGCGGCTCAGACTTACAAACTGCGCAAAACTGCGGAGAGCTAACCTTGTCCGTTGCGAGTGAGAGCAGGCGCCGCTAGGGTGCGCCAATCCGTTCCGAAAGACCTGTTTGGAGACCATTTACTTGGCTGATATTTTTGAGGAAGTCGAAGAAGGCTTACGCCAGGATCGCCTGACGGTTCTCTGGAAGCGCTATGGCATTTTCGCCTATTTGGCTGGCGCTCTGTTGATCGGCGGCGTGGCGCTAAATGAGTACTTGAAAGTCCAGTCGGAGCGAACGACTGAGCAAAACGCTTCTCGCCTGGAAGCGGCATTGACTGAGGTTGATGCGCGAAACTACGAGGCTGCGACCACACAGCTGACAACGCTGGTCGGTGAGGATATCGCACCATCGACGATTGCGGCGCATTATCTGGCCGGTGTTCGCCTGGACGGCAATGGCGATGCCGCTGCAGCCTCAACCGTGCTAGAAAGCGTGGTTGGTGAAGCGGAAGATCCATCCGAAAAACTGGCCCTCATCAAAGCAGCCTATCTCAAAGCCGACTCGATGACGCGCGAAGAACTGACCGGATTCCTGAGCCCGCTAGCGGAAGATGATGGCCCATTCGGTGCTTTGGCTTCGGAATTGATCGCTGCAAAAGCGCTTCAGGAGGGCGACGTCGATTTTGCCCGCCGTGAGTTCAATTTCTTGCGCCTCGCGCAGAACGTTCCACCCGGTGTGATGCGCCGCGCCGAGCAGGCGCTTGAGACACTTCCGCCGGTCAGCAGCGAGGTCAGCGCGCCGAGCGAAGACGCGGCGCCTGATGACGATACCGTGGAACCGGAGCCCACCGCCGACGAAGTCGATGCTCCAGATTTGCAAGATACACCGATTGATCCTGCGACCGACGAAAACTCTGAGGAGACGCCTGAATGAGCGCCCAAACCTTACTCAAGATCGGATTGATTTCCGTCTCCTGCATCGGTCTCTCCGCGTGCTCGATTCTCAATCGAGGAGCCGCAGAACGCGAAGCTGAGGAGGCGCTTGAGAAAGAAGGCCGGATCACGATGGTGCTCGGGGATGACACCCTTCAGGCAGATCCAAGCCTGGTCAGTGAGATCGTTACCCTTCCAGCGGCGCGGGAATTGACCGATGGCTGGCCGCAGGCGGGAAGCCGCGCCAGCAAGGCCGTCGGCAATATCGCGGTCGCCTCGGATCTCGATGTTGCGTGGCGGGCCGATGTCGGCAATGGGTCAGATCGCAAATCTGCGCTGACAACTCCGCCCGTCGCATCAGCGGACACGATTTACACAATCGACTCGCGTCAGATGATCGTCGCCACCGACGCCAGCAATGGGCGCCGCAAATGGAGCGAAAAGCTGGAATCTGGCAACCGCCGCGATGGCACAGGCATCGGGTCTGGCATAGGCCTCGAAGGCAATACGCTGGTGATTGCCAGCGCCTATGGATTTGTGATGGCCATGGATGCCACCACCGGCGCTGAGATTTGGCGAACATCTACCGAAGCCCCGATGACCGGATCACCGACCATCAAGGATGGCCGCGTATTCGTATCGTCCAACAATAATGAAGTTCTGGCGCTTGATCTGGCGACGGGAGAAACGCTTTGGTCTGATCAGGCGATTGCCGAGACCGCCCGTGTGCTTGGTTCGCCCAGCCCGGCTGCGGTGGAAGACATCGTAGTTGCTCCGTATTCGTCGGGTGAAGTGATTGCCTACCTTACATCGAATGGCCGTCGCTTGTGGAGTGAGGCACTCGCTAGTGTTGGGCAATTCACGCCAATCTCTTCGATCAACGATATCGGTGCTCGCCCGATCCTAGGCGGTGGCCTAGTATTCGCCGCAAGCCAGTCTGGCGTGCTCGCCGCGATTGATGGCCGAACCGGGAACCGGGTCTGGCAGCAACCGATCGGCACAATTCAGGCACCTGCTCTCGCAGGAGAGTATCTGTTCGTTGTCGGCGTCGATGCTCAACTTGCCTGCATCAAGGCCGGGACCGGCCAGGTGGTCTGGGTCAAGGAGCTTGAAAAGTTCAAGAACGCCAAAAAACAAAAGGGTCGCGTGACATATGCGGGGCCGGTGATTGCCAATGGCCGTATCCTGATTGCATCCTCCAAAGGCGAACTGATCGCGTTCGACCCTCAATCCGGGGATGAGACAGACCGCTTGAAACTTGGTGATCCTGTCTATATCGAGCCGATTGCTGTTCAGGATAAATTGCTGGTCCTGACCGATGATGCGCGTCTGATTGCAATCCGTTAGGCTGTCTCAGGCGCAGAACCACAGGAACCGGGGCGCGCCATGCCGCTTAAAATCGCTATTGTGGGACGACCGAATGTCGGGAAGTCCACGCTGTTCAACCGCCTGGCTGGCAAACAGTTGGCCTTGGTCGATGACCAGCCAGGTGTCACGCGTGATCGGAAGGAAGCAGAAGGCC
>JANSXJ010000515.1 GCA_024743015.1 Hyphomonas sp.
AGACCTCGGCATGAACTGCTATTTCCTTGTTCCTGCGACCGTGTGGCCGGTTGCTGTTCGTGATCAGAACTTCAAATAGAGCGCATTATGCCTCACGCAATCTCTCCTGTTGCCGCACGTTGGGTCCGCCGCTGGCTGATCCTGATTGGACTGATGGTCTATGCCATGATCCTGATTGGAGGCGCGACGCGCCTGACGGATTCCGGTCTATCGATCACGGAATGGGACCCTATCAAAGGGGCGCTGCCACCTTTCGGTGAGGCGGCATGGCTGTCCGAATTCGAAAAGTACAAGCAGACGGCCGAGTTCCAGCAGCAGAACTACAATATGACCATGTCCGAATTCCAGTACATTTATTGGTGGGAATGGGGGCATCGTCTGTTTGGTCGCCTGATTGGACTGGTTGCGATTGCTGGTTTCGTCTGGTTTGCGGCGAAGCGATGGTTGTCGCGCAAATGGCTTATTCGTCTGGCGGTCCTGATCGCGCTTGGCGGATTGCAGGGCTTTATTGGCTGGTGGATGGTCGCGAGCGGGATCGGCGAGACGGACCGGTTGGATGTCGCGCCCTACCGATTGATGACGCATTTTGGATTGGCTTTGCTGATTATTGCGGTGACAGCGTGGTATTGGCTCGATCTGGGAGAAGACTCACCCGTCCTTGTCGATCAGCGCTTACGGGTGATCGCGCTGGCACTTCTTATCCTGACCAGCATTCAGATGCTCAGCGGCGCTCTGGTGACAGGGCTGGATGCAGGACGGACCTATACAGACTGGCCGCTTATGGCGGGGGAACTCATTCCGTCGCACTATCTGGATGAGCAATTAGGCGTACGCAGCCTTTTCGAAGGGCGCGCGGCGACACAGTTCAATCATCGCTTCTTTGCCTATACCCTCTGGGCGATGGCGCTATTCGGCGCTTTTCTCGCGCGCGGCTCGGCTCTGGCCAAAGGGTTCTATCTCATTGCTGCGCTGGTCTCTGCGCAGGCGATTTGGGGGATTATTACCCTGATCAACGCTGCGCCGCTGCCGATTGCTCTGATCCATCAGGGCCTTGGAGTCATTGTGATGCTGGCCGCTGTCTGGCTGGTCTGGGTCACTCGGACGGAGCGTAACCAAACGGTTCCTGCGTGACCTTGCTCGGGTCGATATATGTGACGGTGTGAGCACCTCGCGCATTCTCACCACCAATGACGATCAGACCGCCCGGATAGCCACCGCCGCGGGCATCGCCGGTTCCTGCCATCGCCACAGGTCTGGCCGGCGGCCTGACGCTGATGCCGTCCTGGACGGTGAACGCGTAGACATCGCCGGCCTCATTGCTGAACGAGTATCCACCAAGATCATCCAGAACGAAACGATAGGTCTTGTTTCTGTGTTTGACCTCCGCTGCCGCCAGTACGGGATCGGCGTAGACGAGTGCATCGCCTTCCGACAGCACACAGGCGGTGATATCGCGCGCCGCCGGGATCGGTTCGTTCAGCAAGAGAACAAGGTCGGATCCGGCTTCCACGATTCGACCGGTGCGCAACTGTCTTCGCTCACCTTGTGTCCAGAAGCCCACTCGCATCACGCCATCGCTGTCCGCGACGGGGCCAGCGCTGCAAATGCCTTCGATCAGGTCATCGGTTCCCGCGTCGAGGGGGTAGGGAAGGGGTTCGGCTAAGTCTCCGCCGTGTATGTAAAGGCTGAGGTCCCCGTCGCTGGTAATGCCTGGAAAGACGGTGACGGGCGTGTCCTGCAACAGCATGTACCGGCCATCTGCGACTTGCGAGACGCCGATATCGGCCTTCCCCGTCACGCGTTCGCCTTCGAAGTCGAGGAATTGCAGGCCACCATCCTCATACGCAACAGCAACGGTTGAGCCGACGGCGCCTGCGAGGGCGATGCTCACGATCGGAGATTCCAGGTCCTTTGTCTGCCAGACGGCGGGCAGCACGAGGCCTTCGGGTTCGGTGGATTCCGGCGGTGCTATTGGCGAGTCCGTGGAGTCGGTGGCGGCGGTCTCTCCCCCCGGGTTACAGGCCGCAACAAGGAAAAGCAGGGCGAGCGCGGAAGGCGCGTTGACAAGGCGTTTCGCGGCGCGTAGATGCGGGCGCTTGAACATTATCCAATAACTCCGAATGAGAGGCTCCGGCGGAGCAATGAAAACTTATAACGCACCTGCCGACGTTGAGAACAAATGGATCGTCATCGACGCGACCGATGTCA
>JANSXJ010000558.1 GCA_024743015.1 Hyphomonas sp.
CACAAGGAGTATGAGAAAGCCGGTGTTCCGATGCTGCCGGTGACGAGTGGCGCAAAGTCGACGCGTTTGCACATCCTGCTCTATACGCTCTTGCTCGCACCGATCGGCCTTGCGCCTCTCGCGACAGGACTTGGAGGATGGCTCTATGGCGGCGTAGGATCACTCCTGACCGTCGCATTCCTATACTTCGCAGTGAAGGTTTATCGGAGCCAAGCAGGTGACGCCGACGCTGGTGATGCTGAGCGTAAGCTTGCCATGAGCATGTTCGCTTTCTCGATCTTGTACCTGTTCGGGCTCTTTGCCGCACTCATCCTTGAGCATGGTTTCGGGCTATACTTCCCGCTCGGAGGCAATTGATGAGCGAATCTGTTTCTCAACCGAAACCTGACGAGGCGGATATTTTGAAGGCGCAGAAGCGCCGAAATGTCTGGCTGGCCTGGGCGTTGGTTGCTTTTGTTATCATTGTCGGCGTGACAACCGCGATTAGAATTCAGCAAACTGATTTTAGTGGCGGTGATAGGCTCTATTTCTCTGGCTATCTCGATGAGGCTGAAAAAGACAAGCGAGATCGCGAAGCCATCGAGCGGGCTCGCGCCGCTCAAGCGGAGCTCGACGCGCCCGAGCCTGTAGTAGAAGAGGCTGAAGATGAATAATTCTCGTATCGCTTTGACCGCAGCGGGGGCTGCCGTGTTCATGCTCGGCCTGGCCTTCGCATCCAAGCCGCTTTACGACACGTTTTGTCGGGTCACGGGATTTGGTGGAACCACCCAAATCGCTGACAAAGCGCCTGACCGGATTAGCGATCGAGAAATCTCGGTGCGTTTTGACGCCAATGTGGCCAATGCGCCGTTGAAGTTCCGCGCCACGCAAAATTCCTTACCCGTGCAGGTTGGAGCGCACAGCCTCGCTTTCTATGAGGTCACGAATACCTCAGTCAGCGATGTGAGCGTTATTGCGAGCTACAATGTCACGCCCCACAAAGCAGGCCGCTTCTTCAGTAAACTGGAGTGTTTCTGCTTCGAAGAGCGAATCATCAAGGCCGGTGAAACTAAAAAGCTGCCTGTGATCTTCTTCATCGACCCCGCAATTGAAGATGAACGCAATGTGGAAGACGTGAAAACCATCACATTGTCCTACACGTTCTTCCAGACGGATGATTTCAAGGGTGCGGCGAAAACAGCATCTCTTGATTGACCTATTGCAGAAACAGGGCGCTCCAGTCTAAAAGCGCCGAGAATTGAAACAATTGCCACAAGGGATTCCCTCTCATGGCCGAAGACGTCAAACACGACTATCACCTCGTAAATCCCTCGCCATGGCCTTTGATCGGGTCGATTGCGGTGACAACGCTCGCAATTGGCGGCGTGACTTATATGAAGGGCCTGTTCGGGATCGAAGCCGGCCAGCTATGGACGCTTCTGCCAGGTTTCCTGATGGTGATCTGGGTAATGACCGGCTGGTGGCGTGAAGTCATCAAGGAAGGTCGCACCGGAGATCACACGCCGGTCGTGGAGATTGGTCTCAAGTATGGCATGGTGCTGTTTATAGTTTCCGAGATCATGTTCTTTGCCGCATGGTTCTGGAGCTTCTTTGAGCTCGCGATCTTTTATCCCGCTCGTGTTGGCGAGACGTTCGACGCGACCAGCCCTGTCTGGGAAGGCCTGAACGCCTTCGCGCAGTGGCCGCCAACCGGTGTTACGACGTTTGATCCATTCCACTTGCCACTGATCAACACGTTGATCCTGTTGCTGTCTGG
>JANSXJ010000273.1 GCA_024743015.1 Hyphomonas sp.
ATCCACAATCTTGCCATTGCCTTCATCGCCCCATTGAGCTCCGACAACCACAACACCTGCCATGTTCTGAAACTCCTAAATCAGGACCCGCGCCAATGACCTTGTTTGGCTCCAAAAAGCAAGCCCCACACGAACAATCCCGGTGCGAGAATCGATAAAATTCCACCTTTCCAATTATCCAGACCCAAACCCGACTATGGTAAATTGGTGGAATGGGAGATGTGAAGATCGATAATAAATGGGCGTGGGCGCGCATGAGCGCTGTGTTTGTCGGGGCCGGATTAAGCCTCTCTCAGACATCGATGGGCAGTGTTATTGACCGCCCCCATTTCAATGTAGACGGCGTCGCCATTGTCTGGGCCGCCGATGCCAGCGGAACGACGCCAATTGTTTCGGACTTCATCATCGATAGCGGCGGCGCCGATACCGATCTGATCAATGGTGATGCCTATACCGTCATTACGGGAAGTCTGGCGGCGACGGACAATGCTTTTCCTCACGGCACGGGTGCCACCTTGCGCATCCAGAACAGCCCGGGCGGCGGCAACCAGAACACGCGGCAGGGCGATCGTTTCACGTCTGCCACTGATGTCCTCAATCCGTTTCGTCTAAACGGAGCGACGGATGTCCGCACGATCCGAAGCGATATCCTGACCAGTTTCTATGTCGCCACCAATAAAGCGTTCAATATTGATGTTATCGCCGCGCCGGTCAGCGATCCGGCAGACCTGAACCTGATCCGCGTCCGCATGCGCATGACGCAGTCCGGCACGGATGATGGTCTCGCCTTTGGCAGCGCGGCGCAGATTCCGCATTCGGGCAATACAAATCGCTCGGGTGTGCAGTGGAACGGTTATCGCCGGCTCTCCACCCTGACCGCGGGCCGCGACATCTTTCGCGGAAACCGGCGCACGGCAGCCAGTCCGGGCACGATTGCCGATCAGTCGGTCCGCTTTGATCTCGATTATCGCTGGAATACCGGCAATATCGACCTCAGCGACGGCACGTTCGATGTCGAGGCCGACGTGATCTACACGGTCTACATTCCGTGATCAGTGAAAAATGGCCGGCTTTGCGGCGTCGAACTTTGCCTGTGCCTTGGCGATAGAGCGTTGCTGCGCGCTCGGGGCCATGCCGTAGGTTTGATCGCGTAGGAAGCTCATCAATTCATGGCGCTTGCCTGCATTCGCCAGGGTTTCCGGGGTGAGGGTCTCGCCAATGTGAACCGGTAAGGCTGTCCCGACCCGGCGTTTGACTTCCCGAAAGATCAACGCCAGCCGCAACTCGATCGAGACGTGGCTGGCCCATTGGAACAAACGCGAGTTTTGCCCTTCAAAAAAGACGGGTGTGACGTGTGCCCCGCTTCGCGTGATCAGTTTGGCCGTGAAGGGCTTCCAGGTATCATCAACAGCGGCGCGATAAAACGGCGTCGGAGACGTCGATACGCCGCCTGCCGGGAAAACGATAATGCACTCGCCCGCCCCTAGCCGTTCCAGGCTTTCGGCGCGGGTCGCAATATTCGTCGCGCGAGCCTCCTTGGTTGGCGCAAAATCGATCGGTAGCAACCATTCCCGGGCTTCGGGCGCTCCATCGAGCACGGCATTGGTCAGGACTTTGAAATCCTTGCGCCGGAGCGAAACGAGCCAGGAAATCAGCAAGCCATCGAGGACGCCGAATGGATGATTGGCGACAACGACGAGGGGTCCGGTCTCCGGGATCTGGGCCAGGCGGGCTGAACTGAATTCTACATCAAGGTTGAGGAGTTTCACCGCCGCTGCGAAGAAAGGCTCATCGGTCAGGCTCTCGCGATAGGTTTCATACAGGCGTTGCAGATAAGGCTGACCTGAGAGGCGCTCAATCGTCCGCACCACGCCGCGTTTCAGCGGGTGATCAAAATACGCTGCGTATGAGAGTTTAGGCGCCTCCTCCATTGTTCAGAGGTGGCGCAATTCGGGCGTTCCGGCAAGAAAACGACTCAGTCCTTCATCAGGCCAGCGGCCTTCAGGGTCTTGCCCGCTCGGATGACGCGCGCCAGCTTTTCTTCCGAAGACCGGTCGCCGCTATTGGAATCCGGATGGAAGCGGCGGACATATTCGGCGTATCGGGCGCGAACTTCCGGTGCTTTTGCGTCCGGATCGAGGTCCAGCTCGGCCAGGGCGCGTTTGGCGACACCGGTGGCGGATCGATTGGCGCGGCGATGTTCGCGTGCCTCGGCGGCGTTCCCGAAGAATTCAGAGCCGCGCCAGGTCCTGGGGTCGTGTGACTTGCCAGCCTTATCGCCGCCCATTGGGCCCGCGCCAAACTTCCAGGTCTGCTTGAACCCATAGCGCGCATTTTCGTTGAACGCTTTCAACTGTTCTTCGTTCATCGTGTCGAAGAAGTTGAAGCTTTTATTGTACTCCGCCGCGTGGCGTTTGCAGAACCAGTGCTTGCCGTCACCAAACTGCATCGGCGCCGGGTGTTCCCCCGCCAGATCGCAGCTGGGATACTCACAGGTTCTTGTTTTCGCGGCTTTTTCACGCGAGGTCTCGTCGGCCGGCGGCTTCACTCTTATATCAGTGAACTTGGGGCGATATTTGTATCCGTCATCCATAGGCGCGGTAACATAGGTGCTTCGGGTTAAAGAGACCAGAACTAATGAACAGATCAGAACGCATTCGTCAGATTTTGACCGACGCTTTCCAGCCAGCGGTGCTGGATGTGGTGGATGACAGCCACAAGCACGCCGGTCATGCAGGCGCCCGGCCAGAGGGTGAAACGCACTATACTGTGGTCATCTCCGCCCCGTCTTTTGAGGGCCTTTCCCGCGTCGCGAGGCAGCGTGCCGTCATGGATGTTTTGAAGCCCGAGTTTGCAACCGGCCTGCACGCGCTCTCGATTAAAGCGAGTTCATGATTGAACGCAGATAGGTTTCGTTAAGCCATCGCGGGTATTTTACGAGACTACCGGACGAGCACCGGAGCGTAGAATGACAGCAACAGCGTATTCAATCCCGCGCGGCGAAGACAGCCGCATGACCGTTCGGGTCAGCGCGACGCCAGATCAGACCTGGGCGCTCGACGCTGACTATCTGCATGCACGAACGGATGTTCTGAAACGACTGGGCTCGCACTATGCCAACCAGATTGCACTGCTCAACCTGGTCTCGGACTTCCTATTGCTCGCTGGCGTGATCTGCACGTTCTTTGTCGCTTGGTGGACCTGCCTTCCGATTGTTGGATTTGCCGTGCTTCAGCGCGTCGCGAATAAGCGCCTGGCCGGCGAGATGGCCGGAAAGGCGGCGCAGGAATCAACGGACGCATTTCTGTATCTGTACAATTCAGGCGCGCTCTGGCTCGAGCGACCTACCAATCCCTCATCGGACCCGCTACGCCGTCTTCTGTCGCGCTAGCTTTTTGCGTCAGGAATCGGCGCAAGGGTGAAACCTTCGACGCTGCAATCATTCCGAGCGTCCGGATGGGCTTCGTCCAGCTTGCATCATTCGAGAACAAGCGATCAATCGCATCCAGCGCAAGTGCCGTGCCCGTGCCGTCAAATCGACGGGCCTGGCTGTAGGCTTCCAGCATTTGCGGTGACCCGATCTCGCCGCCCAGATGAAGGGTCTGTTCGGCAATGTCGATCAAGGCAGCGACATCCCGGAAGCCCTGATTGAGCCCCTGCCCCGCCAGTGGATTCACCCGCCGCGCCGCATCGCCGACAAGCGCCGCGCGAGGTCCGGTCATCTCTGTGGCGAGTTGCAGAATCAGCGGATACGATCCGGCTTCGCCTTCAATTTTCATTTCTCCGGCAAAATCGGCGAAGCGCGAGTTCAGCTCTGCCTCGGCGTCTGCCTTTGGCATGGCGGCAAGCGCTTCTGCGGCACCGCGTTGCATATACCAGGCAAGATTGGCGCGCTCACCGGGCAAGGGAAGGGTGGCGAATGGCCCTTCTGGAGTGAAGAGTTGTCGAGCAATGCCCTCGTGCGGACGGCTTAGCAAGACATTCGCGGTCAAGACCGATTTGTCATAGTCGCGGCCCTCGGTCGCGATCCCGAGCGATTGGCGCACGGGAGAGTGCATGCCATCCGACCCAACGAGCAATCGGGCCTTTAGCTGCCGTCCACTCTTCAAGTCGATTTGCACGGCGTCGTCTGAACTTGTTTGGCTGGCGAAATAGTCTGGTGCGATCCGGTCTATGCCGTCCGCAGCCTCCATGGCGCGATCCAGCGCGGCCTGTAGCGGTTCAGCCATGACCATCTGACCAAGCGGCTCATCCGGATCAGCGCTGTCCAGGTCATCTTGCGTGAAAAGAATGGAAGGTTGGCCAAAAAAGTGCGTGCCCCCATCCACGGCCTCGAGCCCAAGAAGGGGTTGGGTTTCGTTCTCAAGCTGCGCGGCAATCCCCAGCTTGCGCAGCATTCGCCAGCTTCCCGTGACAATCGCGAAATTGCGGCCATCGGGCTTCAATGCAGCCGCAGGATCACGCGTGTCGATTACGGCTACGCTCAACCCTGCTTGCGCCAGTCCGAGCGCCAGGGCGGCACCCGTCGGGCCTGCGCCAACAATCGCTGCGTCGTAGATCTGATCATCCATGGAAATCAGATATGAAACCGCGCGCGTGAGGTCCATGCCTGACAGACAAACGGGCGTTTGGGTCGCAGCCTGCTCGATTTTTGGTCAAAGATGAGGCGGCTGTAGATTCTTCCCTTCAAAGTTCTGGCGCAGTTTTAGGCAGGCCGCTTTGTTGCCCAAGTCAATTAATCAGAGCTGCGGGAGATACGGGCTATGAATCTATGGATGAAAACAGCAATGCGGGGTGCGATGATGCTCCCGATTGCCGGGCTAGCGGGGCTCGCTGCCCACGCCCAGGATGCAAGCGCGGTCAGTGCTTATGTGGACAGCTCGTACCTGTTCCTCATTGGTGGTCTGATCGTTATGTTCATGGCGGCAGGTTTCCTCTGTCTCGAGGCTGGCCTGGTGCGCTCGAAGAACGCCTCCATGCAGTCGCTGAAGAATATCGCGCTGTTCTCAATCGCCGGCCTGATGTTCTGGCTGGTCGGCTACAATATGGCGTATCCGAGTGAGACGATCCTGAACGGTATCTTCGGAGTGCCGGCCTTTATCTGGGTCGGCGAGGAAAGTCTCGACACAGGCTACGCCGCAAGCTCTGACTGGTTCTTCCAGATGGTATTTGTAGCGA
>JANSXJ010000501.1 GCA_024743015.1 Hyphomonas sp.
AGATTGCGCGGGTCTTGCAGCCTTTCCCGGCGCGCGTCGCCGGTCTAGCATCGGTTCAAAGACGATGCTCCGGGGACATGGCATGCAACTGACACCACGCGAAAAGGACAAGCTGCTCGTCGCCATGGCCGCCGAAGTGGCGCGCAAGCGGCTGGCCCGCGGCGTCAGGCTCAACCACCCCGAGGCCATCGCGCTGATCACCGATTTCGTCGTTGAGGGCGCCCGCGACGGCCGCTCCGTCGCCGATTTGATGGCCGCCGGCGCCCATGTGATCACGCGCGACCAGTGCATGGAGGGCGTGCCCGAGATGATCCACGACATCCAGGTCGAGGCGACCTTTCCCGACGGCACCAAGCTGGTGACTGTCCACGAGCCGATCCGGTGACGGACGCTAGCGAATGCAACAATCCGTTGGAGATGAGCTGTGCATATCCAACTCGATCAGTGGGTCGATAAGCTATCTGAGAAAACCAAGACACTTCAGGATATGCTTCCATGCGCAAATGATGAAGAGAATCTCTTTCTGTTTGAATTGGAGATAGCCTCTCTAGCATACATTTCTAGAAAAATAATGGAGAATTCAAACGTATTTACATGTGGGAGTAATATAGAAGCGACGGAGATAGCGAAAGAGCAAATCATTTCTTTGCATTGTGCACCTAGGAAAACAGACACTGGAATCTGGCAAAATGTCAGCGTTTATGACGCGTACGATCTTAGTAAAGCACCGAGATTCCGCGTTGACAAAGACCTACGGTTCATTTGCGACCAAATTATTCACGCCGTTCGATTTGATACGGGAACAGTACCAAAAATAGGGATGAGCATTTTGTTTTCATCAGATCGCGAGTGGAAAAAGAGAATATTTATAGTCAACGCCGAAAAATTTCTTGAAGAATTCCAAAAATTCCAAGGAAGAGACTTTCAATACAAGAATTTCACAACATAGGTTATGGAGCGCAGTCATGATCCCCGGTGAAACCATCACGGCCGACGCCGATATCGAGCTCAATGCCGGCGTGGAGACCGTCACGCTGACCGTCGCCAACACCGGCGACAGGCCCGTGCAGGTGGGTTCGCACTATCATTTCTTCGAAACCAATCCGGCGCTGGAATTCGACCGGGAAGCGGCGCGCGGCTGCCGGTTGGACATTGCCGCCGGCACCGCTGTGCGCTTCGAGCCCGGCCAGACTCGCGACGTCACGCTGATCCATATCGGCGGCAATCACGAGGTCTACGGCTTCCGCAAGATGATCATGGGGAGCCTGTGATGCGCCTGCCGGTCGCCGTCGCGCTGTGTCTAGCCGCCCTGCCCGCCGCGGCGCAGGACTGGAACTGCGACGAGCCGGCCAACCTGCCGCAGCAGGGCATGAACTGGTGCGCATATCAGGACTGGCAGCGCGCGGACCGGGCGCTGAACGTCGCCTGGCCGCTGGTTGTCGAGAAGGCCAGGGCACTGGATGAAACCAACCGCGAGTATCATCCCGAACAGGCCAATTTTCACGACAATCTGCTCAAGGCCCAACGCGCATGGATCGACTATCGCGATGGCCATTGCGGCGCCGAGGGCGCGCAATATGCCGGCGGCTCGATCCGCCCGCTGATCGAGAACTCCTGCAAGGCGCAGATGACGCGCATGCGGACCGAAGAACTGTTGCTGCTGCTGGAGGAGGGGTGACGGGTGTTCTTGACGCCACGCATCGGGTGCCTTACTTTTTATAAGAAATGTAAGGAGTTTGAATGACCGTATCTGCGAAGATCACATCCAAAGGCCAGGTCACGCTGCCGGTGGAACTGCGCCGGTCGCTGGGCTTGAAGCCCGGCGATCAGGTCGATTTCCGACGGACTTCAGAAGGCAACTACGAACTGGTTGCACGGACGAAGTCGTTCGAGGATCTGCATGGGATCATCGAGGTGGACGGCCGGCCACCAACAGCTGATGATATCGTCGACATCGTTCATCGGGCACGCATTGATCGTGCCGAGCACATTGTCTCGCGCCTGAAAGACGACCCGTGACCGGCCTTGATACGAACGTGCTGCTCGGCTGGCTGCTGAACCGCCGGTCGAAATTGCCAGGCGGCGGTCCCTTTCGGATCAGCCTGATCGTTCTTGTCGAGCTTGTCTGGGTTTTGCAGAGCCAGTTCCGCAACTCTCGTTCCGAGATTGCGTCGATCATTGAAACGCTCCTCCAGATTCCGGACGTTGACGTTGCCGGCCGCGACGCCGTCAAAGCCGCGCTGGACGATTTCCGCGACGGTGGCGCGGATTTTGCCGACTATTTGATCGGCCACGACAACGC
>JANSXJ010000218.1 GCA_024743015.1 Hyphomonas sp.
ACCTTCCATTTGAATCTGTATTGGCGACAAGCCGATTTCCAATGTCATCGCGCTGCGTAGACTTTCTTAGAAACTCGTCCGAACCCTGCGCAAAATCGTCCTCATAAACGAAATCCGATCCCGTATTATATGGTGGATCAATATATATCATTTTTACGCGACCCAAATATGAATCCTGCAATAGCTTGAGGGCCTCCAAGTTATCGCCTTCGACAAACAAGTTTCTGGTGGATTCAAATTGCACACTTTCGTCGCGCGATGGGCGAAGCGTCTTGGCTTCAGGACCGTTGGCTGTTGCTAACGCTTCACGCTTCCCCGGCCAGTCCAGCCGATACCGCTCCTGTGGCCCTTCCACGATGTGGTCGCTCAACTCCTGACGTAGCTGGTCGAAGTCCACCGCCAGACGCACCGCCCCGGTCGCCTCGTCCCGTGCCTCGGTCACGCAGCCGGGGAACAGCTCGCGGATCTTCGCGATGTTGTCCTGGCTTAGGTCAGGGCTGTGCATCTTCAGCTTGTCCATGCTCGTCCTCTTAATCGGTCGTCACGGCGGCGCCGGCGTATCCGACCGTCAGCCGCTCCAATTCCTGCTTGGCCGCGCGCAGCTCGGCATTGATCGCCACGCGCTTGTTGAATTGCTTCTCGCGCCCCAGCCGCGCCTTGATCCGCTCGACCTCACGCGCCTGGCGCTCGATCGCCTCGACCTGGACGATGCGCTCCTCCAGCGACACGGGGCGATCCGTTTCGGCAAGGGTGAAGGGCGTCTGCGGTGCCTCGCCCGTGCCGGAGACCAGCCGGGCCGTCTGCCCCGCTACCAACGGCTCGAGCAGCCGCTCGTACAGCGCGCCCATGTTCAGCGCCACCGGAAGCGGAGCGCGCAGCGCGTCCTCGGGCAGCCAGTCCCCCTGAAAATGGTCACCCACCACCCAGCGAGCGCTGTCGGCTTCACTGGGTCGCTTGTAGGCCGCGGCCAACCTGACACGGCCACCATGGGCAACTTCGAAGATCAGCGGAAAGGGAATGGCCTTGTCGATGGCGCGCAGCACGTCACGATCCAGTGCCGCGGTGCGCGCGGTGATGCGGAAGACCTGTATCTCGGCTACCTGCTTGGTAGCCGTCAGATTGACCGTCTCGGGCGCCAGCTTGTGCGACCAGACGATCTGATCGACCTCGCGCACGAAGAGGTCCTTGAGGTTCGTGTTCGCCTCGACGTGTTCATAGATCTTGTTCTTGGGGACCACGCGCCCGAAGCCGGCTGCGCGCGGCCAATCGTAGAGGGTCATGGTTCACCCCCTTCAATGACCAGGAAGGCGATCAGCTCGAAATCATCCAGACCTTTGATGGTGTGGGTCAGCGCCGTCGTACGCCCGCCGCTGAACAGACTATCAATGTCCTTTTCTTCCTTCACCTCGATCATGGACCGGATCGCGCTCGAGAGCAGATCGGAATAACGCCCCATCTGCCGCCCATCGTCCGTCCGCTCATTAAAGATACGGCAGACGTCCGGGATCGGCTCCGCCCGTCCCTTGCAACTGCTGCGGATCAGGTCGAGCAGCCGCTTGACCTCGGTATGGTCGGCAATGATCTCACCGTCATCGCCGATATAGACCAGATAGAAGGGATGGAGGCGGTTCTGCTGATTGACGCTCACGCCCTCATCAATGTTCTTTAGCGCAAAGATAACGCCGGGCTGCAGGCCTAACTCCGGCTGCGCCGGAACGACGGCGTGCATGCCAAAGGGAACGTTGTTGAGCTCGCCATGCGCCTTGACGTAGTTGAGCAGGTCCATCCGGAAGTCGTTCAGCCCGAGATCAGTGATAGAAATGCCGGCCTTCACATCCTCCAGCTCGATCACCTCGTCCTGGAGCCGCTTGAGCTGCTCCTTGCGGTAGGCAATGTCGCTGGACTTCGCGGTAAGCACGTTGTCATCGCCCGTGGCAGTGACATCCGCGATCACCATCCGGTTCTCAACGCGCTCCTTCAGGTTGATATACTCGTCGAGCGAGATGTCCGGCCAATAATTCACCAGCTGGATCTGGCTGTTGGGCGAGCCGATGCGGTCGATCCGACCGAACCGCTGGATGATCCTCACCGGGTTCCAATGGATATCGTAGTTCACCAGGAAATCGCAGTCCTGGAGGTTCTGGCCCTCGGAGATGCAGTCGGTGCCAATGAGAACGTCCAGTTCGGCGGGCTCATTGGGCAGGACGACAGCTTTCTCTTTCGATTGAGGGGAAAACAGGGTCAGTACGCTCTGGAAATCATAGGATTTTCGGAGCGTGGTCTTCGGGGCACCCGATCCGGTTACCTGACCTAGGTTTAGACCCAGGCTTTGAGCAACCGGGGCCAAATTCTCGAAGAGATAATTCGCCGTGTCCGCGAAGGCCGTGAAAATGATGACCTTTTGATTGCCGGGGTTGAGCGGCTCCTGGATCTTTCGCTTCAGCAGGGATAGCAGATGCTGGAGCTTTGAATCATCCTCGGGGGACACCTTGTCCATCGACGCAATCAGGCTGTCGATCAGAGCCAAATCTGCCGAAAGGTCATGCTTCCAAGACGGCAAATCCATATCGCCGAGGCTGATCTGGACTTTCTTGCCAACGGTAAATTCGTCGAGGCCGGACAGATCGTCATCTTCGGGATCGAAATCGCTAATCTCTGCAAGATGGTCGCCAACGCTACCGCTACGGCCGGTTCTTTCGAATTCGTCGATGGCATTGAGCGTGCGTGAAATATTGTCAGCGAGAGAACGCAGCGTAAGCCGAAATGCCGCGACCGAGCTTTCGAGGCGCTTCAGCAGGTTGGTGGTCATCAGCGCCTGGAGGCTGCGTTCACGATCGGCCTGCCGCAGCTTACCGCCACCGCCCTCGACCTGCGTATCGTAGATGTCTTCGTATTTGCGCAGCCGACTCGGCAGAATGTAGCTGATGGGGGCATAGACCGAGAGCTTCAGCACCGACAGCTGCGTGAAGATCTCATTCAGTCCCATTACGTCAGGCCGCTGCGTAATCGGACAATGGAAAGAGAGCGGTTTGCGCCGTTCGGGAAACTTGCCGATGTCGGTCGTGTCGTAGAAGGTCTCGATATGCTTGCGCGAGCGCGCGATGGTCACCGCATCGAGCAATTCGAAAAAGTCGAAATCCAGCGCCTTCAGGATTGAGGCTGCTGTCCGCTCCTCGGGCGGAAGCGCTGACCAGTCATTGAAGGCCCTTTGAGCTCGCCGGAAGATTTCTTCGATGCTGGCCTGCGTACCGAGCTTCTCGCTGAGCGTTTCCGATTGTCCCTCATAGGCGAGCGCGAGCTGATTCCGCAGATCTGTGAAACGATTGTTCACGGGCGTTGCGGAAAGCATCAAAACCTTGGTCTTCACGCCGGCGCGGATGACCTTGTTCATCAGCTTTTGGTAGCGAGTTTCCCGGTCCTTATAGACGTCGTTGTTCCGGAAATTGTGGGACTCGTCGATGACCACCAGGTCATAGTTGCCCCAGTTCACTCGATTGAGCGGAATGCCGAAGGACTCGCCCGATGTTCGCGACAGATCGGTATGCGCCAGGACGTCGTAATTGAACCGGTCTTTGGCGAAAATATTGGTAGTCAGATTGGTGTTATAGTTGCGCCAGTTGTCCGCAAGCTTTTTGGGGCAAAGCACCAGAACGGAACGATTGCGTAGCTCGTAGTATTTTACAACCGCCAGGGCTGTGAAGGTCTTCCCGAGTCCGACGCTATCGGCGAGAATGCAACCATTATAGGTCTCAAGCTTGTTAATGATGCCTGTGGCGGCATCCTTCTGATAGTTAAAGAGCTTGTTCCAAACGAGGCTGTCGCGGTAGCCCGTGAGGTCGTTCGGCAGAACGTCCTCATCAACATCCTCCAGGAAGTCCTGAAAGATGTTGTACAACATCAGGAAATAGACGCGCTCTGGCGAATTCTCTTGGTAGACCGACGCGATATGGTCGCAGACAGCGGCGGTGACATCGTTGAGTTTCTCCGGATCCGACCAAATCTGATCGAACAGCTGGAGATACATTTGCGTGTGACTCGGGTCGTCGAACCGGGTCACGAAATTCGAGACCGCGTCGCCTTTCTGATAACCGAGATCAACGGCCGTAAAGCCGCTGATGGGCATATAGGCCACCCCTCCATCGTTGCTCGCGGCGTGCAGAAACTGCTGCATCGGAGCTTTCGTAGTGTTCGAGCGAAATTTGGCTTTCTTGCGTATCCACTCGGCGCATTCGCGAGCCACAGCACGCTGCGTCAGCTTGTTCCGCAGCTGGATTTCAAATTCGGTCCCATAGAGCCCACTTTCCCGCCGCGACTTTGGGATAAAAAACTCTCGCCGCTCCTTGCGAAAACGATCGGTGGCTTCGGTGGGTATGAATGTGGGGGCGGTGAAAATGAACTGCAGGCTATCAATCTTGGAAAGCTCTGATTTCAGCGCTTCGAAGGCATAGATCGAGAAGCACGACGCGGCGATTTTTAACCGTGTCCCGCGCCCGATCGTGCTCTTCAGATCATCTCCGAAAAGCTGAGAGGTATTATCGATGATTTTCATCGACCACCTCCCTGTTCAACAAAACGATCTGTTGATCTTCAGGCCTTCGCGCGTTCGGATCGGTATCAAGCCCGAGACGCCTCAGGGCGTAGTAGAGCAACGCCCTGCGCACCTTGATCTTCGTCTTGCCGCCACGCATGCCGTAATCGAGTGCAATTACCTTAGCCTGCGTCTCGGACAACTCGGGATGCGGCCCGATCTCCAGCGTGATTTCCTCGTTCCAATCGGTATCGCCGCCAGGCTCAACCTCACTGGGTTTGGAACCACGCACGTCGACAACCCGAGCGAGGAGGAAATCCTTGTAGGTTCGGTCGATCTGGCAGAAGGCCCGCGCGTGCCAACGAAAGCCATCGAAGCCGATGGCGTGCGGCGCGATCCAGCGCCAGCGAGGCTCCGGCCGCGAAAGCGACTGATATTTGATCTCAATGGCGAGATTGTCGCGAATGGCACCAAGCACGGTCCGCAGCGTCTCGTTCGTGACATCGCGCGCGGGAACAGGTGGGCCGCTAAAGGGCGGGAAATGTGCGATCCATGATGCCGCGGCCGGCAATATGCCTTCGGCGACAGATCGCAGCTGCGTGAGATAATGGGCGGCGTCAGGTTTCAAAAAGCAGGGCTGGAACGTCTCGCTCGCCACGTACCGTTTGGCGCTTTTGTCGTAGACCGCGTTCTGCGGAGCTCGTTCCTGATAAAGCGTCAAATCTTTCGATGCTTGCGGTATCGACACGTCGAAGGCCTCGACGATATCGGATCGGTTGACCCCGCCTTCCCAATAAAGACGAAACTCAATGAATTCGAGCCGGCGCTCTACGCCCCATTTCAGCACCGTTTTGCCCCCCGGCATCGCAAGCATCCCAAAGTCGATAGCAACAAAGACTCGATGGGAATATCGACGTGACCCGTTAAGTTATTATCCCCATCTGGATGGCTGGTCAATCTACGAGGGATGCGAATGTCGGCGGCTGTTTCAAATCGCGCGGATCAGGACGTGGTTGGGGAGCCCCTTCTGGCCCGGGCAAAGCCGCGATCCGTGGCAATGAACCGCTCGAGCATCGGCACGATCAGCTTCACCGGATCCACCGCGGCTTGACCGCTCTCACGGGCCAGCACTTCGGCATAAGCGGCCAGATCCCGATGGAGCGGCCCGGGCAGCGCCACTGTCACCTTAACGGGTTTGTCCTCGACGATGGGACCCAGTTTCAACTTCGCCATGATCAGCTCCTGTAAGGCTCGAGCACGAGGTCGCGGGTGACGATTACCCGAACCGGAAAACCCGGGCGGATGGTGAGCGTTGGCTCGACCTGCAATTGCCGCTGGATGATCTGCTGCCCAGCCTGATTGATGGTGTCCTGCGCGCCGTCACGGATGGCGCGGATCAGCCGGTCCTCGTCGCTGGTCGCCAGTTGGGTTCCAATGCCGAGTAATGTCGAGAGCCCGGCGGCCTTCATCAGATCCCACCAATGAGAGTCGACGCCGTCTTCAAGTCCGGCATAGCCGGCGGCGTCCGCGCCGGGCTGACGCTCCAGCACGATCGAATGGCCATTGGGAAAGACCAACCTGTTCCACACCAGCAGCACGCGCCGCTGACCGAAAGTCACGCCGTCATCGTATTCGCCGATGATGCGGGTGCCCTGCGGGATCAGAAGCAGGCTACCGGTCGGGCTGTCATAGACGTTCTGGGTCACC
>JANSXJ010000029.1 GCA_024743015.1 Hyphomonas sp.
ATACCGACTTTCAGGCCCCGTGGGATATGGACCATCGCGGTATGGTGCCGGAAATCTATGATGAGCAAGGTCGCTATCTAATGCTGAAACGCAAAGGATGGACGTACCGCAATGAGTTCATTCAGTTCTTTGTCGACGAAAAAGACCATCCCTACTCCTACCCTGACGATCGCCCCTTCATGTGGACAAGAGGTTATCAGCTCGGCGGGCGTTCGCTGACATGGGCCCGGCAATCCTATCGCTGGGGTCCAAAGGATTTTGAAGCCAACGCCAAGGATGGACATGGCGTAGACTGGCCAATTCGATATGCAGACCTCGCCCCTTGGTACGATTATGTCGAAGCTTTTGCAGGGATTTCCGGATCGCGTGACGGACTACCCGATTTGCCAGATGGCGACTTCTTGAAGCCATGGGAGATGAGTTGCGCAGAAGATTTTGTATCGGCAAACATCAACCGAAACTTTGACGACAGGCATATGATAATCGGCCGCTGCGCCAATCTGAGCGAAACCAGGGACGTTCACATATCACTCGGACGAGGCGGTTGCCAATCACGCAATTATTGTATGCGCGGGTGCTCCTACGGCGCCTATTTCTCATCCCTCTCCGCGACATTGCCAGCAGCGGAGCGCACCGGAAATCTAACCGTCATTCCAGATGCAATTGTCAGCGAAGTGATCATCGATCCCGAAACTAACCGGGCGACGCATGTGAAGGTCATCGACTATCACACCAAAGAGGAGCGGTTGTACTCGGCTCGTGTTATCTTCCTGAACGCATCGGCAATTGCGTCGACCCAGATTCTTCTCAATTCGCGCTCAGAAGCCACACCGAATGGCGTCGCGAACTCATCTGGGCAGCTCGGCAATTACATCATGGACCATTTTGGTCATGCCGGCGCAAATGGCACGGTTCCCGGGTTTGATGATCGCTTTGAGTTTGGGCGAAAGCCAACCGGCATTTACATCCCGAATTATCGGCATGATCGCCGCGAAGACCAAGACTTTGACCGCGGGTTCGGATTCCAAGGGGGTGCGCGACGCTCACAAACACCTCATGCGGGCGCACGCGCAGGGATCGGCGCTGAGGCGAAATCCGAAGTCGGCGAGTGGCAGACCTGGACCTTCGGCATCGGTATGTTTGGGGAGATGTTGCCCTATGCCGACAACACCGTCCGCCTTCACCCGACCAAAACTGACGCATGGGGCATTCCGCTGGCGCACCTCGATTGTCACATTCGAGAGAATGAGCGGAAGATGATCCGGCAGGCAGAAATCGACGCAGTCGAACTGCTGACAGCGGGGGGATGCACCAATATTGCATCCGTCAGAACACCGGACGATGAGCACGTCCTGGTGGGTGGAAAAACCCATGAGATGGGCGGCGCGTGTATGGGAAATGATCCATCTGAATCGGTCCTCAACGCATGGAACCAGGCTCATGATGTGGCGAATTTGTTCGTTACCGACGGAGCGTGCATGTCATCATGCGGAACCGCCAATCCATCTCTTACATATATGGCGCTCACTGCGAGAGCGGCGCGCCATGCGGTTGAACTGCTCCAAGAAGGCCAGCTATGATGCACGCTAGATCGACCAATCTCTCTATCGTTCAGGGAACAATTGTGGCCCTGACATCCGTGGTCGCGCTGGCGGGTTGTGGACACGTGAGCGTACAAGCAGAAGAAGACGCGCGCTGGGTTGAATTGTTCGATGGTCAAAGCCTGAACGGGTGGAGCCAGGTCAACGGCGAGGCTCCCTATGAAACTGTAGACGGGGTCATTCGCGGTACCAATATATTCGATACGCCAAACAGCTTCCTCGCGACAGACGAAGCGTATTCCGATTTCGTTCTCGAGTTTGAATCCCGATCGATCGGCGATGCCAACTCTGGGGTGCAGTTTAGAACCGAACTCGCCCCCGGCACATGGAGCGGCGTGGTTGGCTACCAATTGGACATCGATCCGAGTGAGCGCCGCTGGACGGGCGGCATCTACCATGAGGGTGTCCATGTCTGGCGCCATTCCATGGCGCGCAATCCCAACTGCCAGACCGCTTACCAGCACGGCGCTTGGAACGCCTATCGGATTGAAGCGATTGGGCCCATCATCGCCACTTGGGTGAATGGAGTGCCGTGTGCCCATATGGCGGGGGATCATCACGCGACCGGCTTTGTCGCCCTGCAGATCCATGCGATCGGTCAGGAAGAAAAATATCTCGGCAGCTTCACGGAATGGCGTAATCTGCGAATTCTGACTGGTCCACAATCCAGCGATCTTTGGCAGGCCGAACGCGCAGAACTTGTTGAAGGCTGGCTAGACAATCAGGTCAGCGAAATCGAGATGGAGAAAGGCTGGGAATCCTTCGATTTTTCGGACGGAACGGCGAGCTTCGATATCGATACAGGCGGGTTCGAAATGGTGATCGATATTCAGATGGACGGCGCCGCTATGGGGTCTTTGGACTATGCGCTCGAACGTGATGGAAACGTCTGCGAGGGTCGATATGCTATCCTAAATGATACCGCTCTCGGAGATACCAGCGCGGCATCACATCTGATGGGTAGCTTCCCCGACAAGCACGAAGCCATCAATCTGTCCGAGCCGGGGCGCCCCAAGCGTGTGTATGCGGAGGGGCGCTGGAATCGCGTCCGCATCGTCGTCACGGAAGATCGAATTCAGCACTGGCTTAACAGTGTGAAAGTCGTCGATTATCCGAGATGTGCAAGCCTTTCCGCGCCAACAGGCATTGATCAGATTGCGCTCAACCTGGTCACTGCGAACGGGCAAATCACGTCGAAAAACGCGAAATTCAGGGCAAGTGACTCTTGATCACATACGCGACGTCCACTTGCTCGTCGCGTACGCTTTCGCGGCTGGTCCAATTAGCGTGGCTTGCGCTCTGAGGGTGGTCTGACCTCGATGGGTGGCAGACTTCCTATCATTCCATCCGGCCGGGCTACCTCCAGCATGCGTTGATAGGCCGGACGAGATTGGACTTTTTCCTTCCAGGCGGCGATGGACGGAAACTTGGTCTCATCGACCAGATTGAGTCCCGTTGCGACGTTGAGCGGGAATAACATCATGATGTCTGCCGAGGAAAACGCCTGCCCGCCGAACCAGGGATTGGCGGCTAAATGGTTTTCAGCGAATTGAACCACCGCTTCGCTGTCGACGAACATAGAGCGTTCAGTCGGTGGATTTGTCCGCCAGGCGCGATAGTCGCTGAACAACCGAGCCGCAAGCGAGCCTTCAGCATAATGCATCCACATGAGATGGACCGGGTAATCATCGCTCGCGATATCAGGCGTTAGCTCGCCTGGGGCATAACGCGTGAGAATTGTTTCAATGATGGCTCCGGATTCGACCAGGATTTGATCATCAATCACCACCGTCGGCACCATCGGCATTTCATGACCCAGCGCATGCACCATGGCCATAGACCCGCGTAAATCGCCACGCTTGTATTTCAGCTCATATGGCAAACCCAATTCTTCCATAAGCCAAACAACCCGCTCTGACCGTCGCCCCTCAAGATGGTAGATCGTAATCATCGGCACCGCCGAGGTTTCAGGTGCTGGTGCCGGAGCATTGCTCGCAGGATTCGCCACACAGGCGGTAAGTCCCAAGGCCATAGCGGCGAAAAAAGTGGCTTTCTTCATGGTCATTCCTTTGCGATGAGCCCGCCGCGGATGCAGTCTCTTGAGGGCACAGCCGAAATGGTTGAAGTCAGATTCACAATGAGTCAATTCAGTGAACAAGTGTTTCATCGGCATGGTTTTTCACACCCGCGCGGATCTTGCCAGTAGAAGCCTAACTTCTGCTGAGCGGCACGATGCTGAGAGAACTCATTGAGCCTATTTTAGCGCGGTCTGAAGGACCGCCAAAAAGGCAACTGGTTGGTCCAGCATCACGAAATGAAATGCGTCATCTATGGCGATCAATTGATGGTCTGGGACATTGGCATACAAGGTCTCATAATACGCCTCGACCCCTTCCATGTTTGAGATCTTGTCATCGCGCGCATAGATGACGAGTGTCGGAACTGAGATGCTCGCGACCCGCTCGCGCAGGTCGGTAACAAGCACTTCCGACATCGCCTGAGCCATCACCTTGCGATCACTTTCGACTGACCAGTTCAGTGCCAGTTCCAAATCGTTCTCGCTTTTGACCAAATCCTGCAGGGCTTCAGATTGCCTGAGTGCAAACACGTCATCTGGCTGAGCGATCAGAGCGGCTTCCATCATGGCCGCGACGGGGGCCATGCTGTCTGCGCTGGCGGCTGGATCCATCAGGACTGAGAAGAATGGCAGCACGTCGACAATCACGAGCTGACGAAGATTGGCATCTGCATCGAGCGCGGCCTTCATCGCAACTAGCCCCCCCAGGGAATGCCCGATCAAGACCGCGGGGGACTCTAATTCACTTGAATAATCAGCGATCCCATCCGCCAGATCGTCGAGGATGTCCTCATTATCGGCGTTTCCGAGTGCGGGGGCGCCGGCAAAGCCGTTCACTTGAATGGCGTGCAGCGTGTATTGGTCTTTCAAGGCGTCTACTGTGCCATCCCAAACGGCGCGGCTGGAAGCGAGACCCGGCATCAGAATGATGTTCGGCCCGCGGCCCGTTACCTCGACCGAGAAATACGGGTTCTCAAACTCGCCACGCAACTCGGATGAGACCTCGGTGGGCACTTCCGTGCTGATCGGAGCATCGGAGCATGAGGCGAGGCCAAACACGCCCATGAAAACTGACAGACCTATGGATTTAAACAATCAATTCACCTGCGCAGCGCGAGCTGCGTCCCGTTCATAAGTGCGTGCAGACATCATCAAAGCAAAAACGCTCAGGAGATTTAAGACAAGCATGATCTCCAGCGCGGATTTGAGCGGCGCGGCGTCTCCCGCATGGGTGAACGCATCGCTCAGCCACCCCACGATGGTCGGGCCACCCCCGATCCCGATCAAAGTGAGGCAGAACAGCATGAACGCCGACGCGAAAGCCCGCATGCGCAATCCCACCAGCTCCTGCGACGCCGTGTAGGCGATACTGGCATAGATCAGGCCAATGAAACTTGGCACCAGGTTCCACGCATAAGCTGCGTTTATGGTCTCTGCCTGGAGAAACGCCCAGGCGAACGGAAGCGCAATCGCAGCGCAGATGGCTATGATCAGCGGGCGCCAAGCCAGGCTACGGATCGAAAGCCTGTCGCAAACCCGGCCCAGCAAGATGGCTCCAACACTGCCGACACCCCCGATCAAGAGACCCAATGGGATCGCGATGTCAGCCGGTCCGACCTGATATGTTCGCTGGAGATGGCTTGGCGTCCAAGCCAGAAATGCGTTTGCCGAGATGCAGATCAGACAACAGCCTGCCAGCAACCAAAGGAAAGAACTCTGCTTGGCGATAAATGACAAGGTTTCGCCGATGCTAGACGCCTCGGCTTTGCTCTCACGCGCCTCAATGGCACCGCGCGTTGGCTCGGAGACGGTTAGCCACACCGCCAAGGCAAGCAACAGGCCTGGAACGCCGGCGACGAAGAAGGCCACCCTCCACCCGAACGCTTGATAAACGAAGCCCCCGATTACAAACCCGGCGAGAATGCCAAGCCCGATACCGGAAGTGTAAATACCCAAAGCGAAGGCACGCTCCTTCGGTGCATAGAGATCGGAAATCATCGAAGTCGCAGGCGGTGTACCACCCGCTTCGCCAATCCCGACGCCCATGCGCGCAATCAACAGATGCCAGAAATTCAGAGCAAAGCCCGAAAGCGCGGTCATTCCTGACCAGGTCGCGAGGGATAAGGAGAGAATGTTCTTTCGGCTACCTCGGTCCGCCCACATGGCGATGGGAATCCCGAACGTGGCGTAGAAAACAGCGAATGCGAAGCCAGTGAGCAAGCCGATTTGGCCATCACTGATATCGAGTTCGGCCTTGATCGGCTCGATCAGGATCAGCAATATCTGCCGGTCAATGTGATTGAACGTGTAGACGAGGGTCAGAATGGCGAGCACATAAGCTCGCCCGCCAAACTGACCCCCGGTCTGGGAGGAACTCACCGCGGTCATTTTCCGTCTCGTGAGCTTAGAAATCTACCGACAGAGACGCCGTCACGGTGGAGGGTGCGCCGTAGAATGCTGAATAAGCGCTATCCACGCCGAGTTGGCTTGGAGTTACAAAATTATACGCAGCGACCCGGTATTCTTCGTCGGTTAGATTGCGGCCGTGTAGACCAAGACGATACTTCTCGCTTGGCGACGTCCAGACAATGCTGAGGTCTGCGAGCGTGTATGCATCCGGATCAAGCGCCGGACCGCCATTCGGGAACAACACATTGGTCCCCGCGTCAAAGCCTGGATTTGCGACATTAAACAGGAAGTACTCGTCGCGATAGGACAATGCGCCGGTAATGGACAGCTCACCATTCTGACCGAGATCATTGGTATAATTCAGAGACACCTGACCTTGTAATTCAGGTGTATTCTGAGTCTCAAACTGATTGGCGATATTTGTTCCCGCAGAGAGGATCTCGGTGATCTCGGCGTCGATAATGCCGAGGTTCCCGGACAGCGTAAACAGGTCGTTTATGAACCAGGTCCCTTCCAGCTCGAAGCCGGTATATTCCGATGCGCCCGCATTGAAGACGGAAGAGACAAATGTGTCGTTCACGCCATCATTGTCGGAGTCCGCGCCGCTTTGAACGGTAATCTGCTGGTCGGTATACTCGGCAAAGAAGATCGCTGCATTCAGGTTCAGGGCATTGTCAAAGAACGACCCTTTGGCCCCGATCTCATAACTATCGACGAATTCTGGTCCGAACCCTTCCTGCGACAGACCCAGCGGATCAAGGTCGGCGCGGGCGCGAGGGTCGAAACCGCCCGCTTTGAAGCCTTGAGCATAAGTTGCATACAGATTGAGGTTTTCGTTCGGCTTGTAGGACAAAGAGACTCGCGGCGTGAATTCCTCATCCGAACGCGTGAGATTTTGGAAATCCGTCTGCGTCACGAAGAATACTGAACTTGTATTGCTGGGGTCGAACGCGCCCGACCCAAGCCCCAACCAGAGGTCGCGCTGGACGTCTGCAGTTGTCTCGTCCTTGGTGTAGCGCCCGCCAACCGTCAACGCCCATTGCTCATCAAAGTCGTAGGTGAAGTCACCATAGACGGAGAAGTTCTCTTTTTGCTGATCTCCGGCCTGATAAACGGTCAGCCCGAGCCCCCCAAGAATGACGTCGAATGCGCCACTGGCATTGCCATCGAGATAGTAGATACCGGCAACCCCGTTGAGGCGATCTCCGCTATACAGGAGTTGGAATTCCTGGCTGAATTGATCATCCATATAGACGGCGGGCACATCAAAGTCTGGTTGTGGCAAGGCGTCAAAATCGATCGGCGTGGTCGTTTCACCTTCGCGATACGCCGTGATCGATTTCAGCGTTACCGCATCATTCACGGTCCATTCGCCGGTCAGAGAATAGCCCTCTGTCTCGACTGAATTATCGTCGCCCAATCCGGCGCGCGTGTCGAAAACATTGGACGTGACCGGAAGCGTACCGTCAGCGCTCGGGAGCAAGCGGTGTCCATGCTTTGCGTTGGAATCGTCTTCGGAGCGATCGTAGGATGCGCGGAAGAACAGGTTCGCAGCAGGCGCCCATTCCGCGCTTACGCGATAGGCGAGCACGTCTTTGTCATAGTGTTCCGCACCTGTGTTGAGATTGGTTCCGTATCCGTCACGTGTGTATTTTGCGACAGCGCCGCTCACAGCAAACGTGTCGCTGAGAGGGGTGGATCCAGAGACGATCAGGTCGGCTTGATTGAAGGTTCCGATATTTACTTTTGCCTTCAGGTCCGGCTCGTCTCCGATGCGGCTTGTTACATATTTGATCGCCCCACCGATCGTGTTGCGCCCGTATAGTGTTCCTTGAGGGCCGCGCAGGACTTCGATGCGATCGATGTCAAAAATATCGAGGATCGCGCCTTGCGGACGGGCAATGTAGACATCGTCCACATAAAGCCCAACGCCTGGTTCAAACCCCCAAAGAGGATCTTGCTGGCCAACGCCGCGAATAAACGCGATGAGGGTTGAATTGGATCCGCGCGCGACTTCGATTGTTGCGTTCGGTGTAGAGCGCTGGATCGAAGTGATATCGACGGCCCCTGTGACTTCAAGGTCTTCTGCGCTGAACGCTGAGACGGAAAGAGGGACATCAAGCGCGCTTTCTTCACGGCGCTGGGCTGTAACGGTTACGGTTCCGAACCGACGCGCTTCATCATCGCCAGTCTCAGCGTCTTGAGCCGACGCCAATCCATGTCCAAGGCTCAGCGCGAGCGTCGACGCCACACTCAGGTTCAATAGCTTCTTGACTGTATTAGACATCATATCCTCCCGGGGAATAGTTCTTTTATGAGACCACTAGGGATTAGGAGCGCACATCGCCTATGACCCAATAGCTTTTGCGGAGTGAACACTTTCGCTCAAACGCTTTCGGGCAGGCTTGCCTTTCTGCGGGCATACTGCGCAGGCGTTTCGCCTTTCAAGCGTTTGAATGCTCGATTGAACGCGCGGATATCGGAATAGTTCAGGACCTCACTCACGTGCGAGACCGAGTGTCCTTTCTTCAGGAGTTTGGTGGCTTCCTCGATAAAGTGCAGGCTGAGCAATTCCCGGAAGCTTGTCCCTTCCTGTTGCAATCGACGTCGCAACGTCGCAACGCTGACAGAAAGACGGTGAGCCACCAGGTCTTGTTGCGTAAAGCCATTGCGGATCAGGTCGAGTGCCATCGTTTTGTAGGTTTGATTCGCTGGAGCTGATCCGATTTGATCCAGATATGCGATCACGCGACTAAACACGCCTTCCGCGCTCAGATCGATTTCACTCGGCGGTGGCATGTGCGAGTGAGCGAGATCATGATCGAAGCATAGCTCATAACTTGTGTGTCCGAACGAAACCGGCACCGGCCAAAACTCCAGGTGTGATGGCAAGCTCCCAGCTTGAGGGCGCTTCACCACGACGCGGCGAAGCGCTGTCGCAGCCAAACCGTCACTCAGACTATCCAACAAGCACTGGACCTTGATCAAAACACATTCGCCGACAAAACAGACCATCTCTGGATCGTCTTTCATCGTATACGGAAACGACGTGTCATCGATTATCAAAGAGACCGTTCGGTCCGTGGTCCGTACGGTATTGTAATGCTCTCCGTGCATCATGTTGAAGTATTGAGCGAGGTGATTCAGCGCTTCACTCAATGTCGTGGATCGCTTCATCTGAGAGGTGATAAAAGCTCCCGTTTCATAGGTGAGTTTTCGTTCAGACAGGTGTGCAGTGAGATCGTCGAGCTGGCGGGCGATTTCACCTTCGATCCGGAAGAAATCAGCCAACGCGACGGATGAGCTTGCCCGGAACTGCTGATCGCAAAGATGCTCATATCCAAGGCTCTTCAAGACCTTCAGCGTATTCACGCCAGAACGCTCTGCCTCATTCAGCAAAGATTCCAATTGGAGACCAGTGATAATTGACGCGCGCTTCAAGCGATAATCCGGCTTCTTCAGTTGGTTGGTAATAAACCCTCTTCCGCATTCTATCACAGCCATTTCACAACTTATACAGGAGTAAGGTTGTGGATGTGTTCTTACCCGTCGCAGTCGCGGCGCACTGATGCACCCTTTTTCCATACGGTCTTTCTTACCTGTTCTGTCTGTTTTCGATGAGGTCCTGCACGACTTCGGGTTCGGCGAGGGTTGAGGTGTCGCCGAGATTGTCGAACTGGTTTTCGGCGATCTTGCGCAGGATGCGGCGCATGATCTTGCCGGAGCGGGTCTTGGGCAGGCCGGGCGCGAACTGGATCAGGTCCGGGCTGGCAATCGGTCCGATCTCGGTGCGGACATGCTGGACGAGGGCCTTTTTCAGCTCATCATTGCCCTCGATGCCTGCCACAGGCGTGACATAGGCATAGATGCCCTGACCCTTGATATCGTGCGGATAGCCGACCACAGCGGCCTCGGCGACCGCGTCATGCGCGACCAGCGAGCTCTCCACTTCCGCTGTGCCCATCCGGTGGCCGGAGACATTGATCACATCATCGACCCGGCCGGTAATCCAGTAGAACCCGTCTTCATCTCTGCGGCAGCCATCGCCGGTGAAATAATTGCCGGGATAGGTCGAGAAATACGTGTCGATAAAGCGCTGATGGTCACCATAGACAGTGCGCATCTGGCCAGGCCAGCTTGCCGTAATGATCAGATTGCCTTCCGTTGCCCCGGTCAGCTCTGCGCCTTCGGCATCGACCAGTTTCGGCTCGATGCCGAAGAAGGGATGGCTGGCCGCCCCCGGTTTCTGATCCGTGGCCCCGGGCAGCGGTACCATCATGCAGGCCCCGGTCTCGGTCTGCCAATAGGTATCGACGATCGGGCAGCGTTCCTCGCCAACCGTCTTGTAATACCATTCCCAGGCTTCCGGATTGATCGGCTCGCCGACAGATCCGAGCAGGCGCAAGCTTGAGCGAGAGGTTGATTTGACCGGCCCCTCGCCTTCACGCATCAGGGCGCGGATGGCCGTCGGGGCGGTATAGAAAATCGTCACACTATGCTTGTCGCAGGCCTGCCAGAAGCGGGAGGCATCCGGATAGGTCGGCACGCCTTCGAACATCATGCTGGTCGCCCCGTTCGCCAGAGGACCATAGACAATGTAGCTATGCCCGGTGACCCAGCCGACATCGGCCGAGCACCAGTACACATCGTCTTCCTTCAGGTCGAAGACATATTCATGGGTCATCGAGGCCCAGACCAGATAGCCGCCGGTTGTGTGCAGCACGCCTTTCGGTTTGCCGGTCGAACCAGAGGTGTAGAGGATGAAGAGCGGGTCTTCGGCATTCATCGGCTCGGGCGGGCACTCGGCGCTGACATCGGCGCCGGCCTCATGCAGCCAGATGTCCCGGCCTTCCGTCATGTTCACAGGATTACCGGTGCGGCGCACCACGAGGACTTTCTCGACCATGCCGCCGGCGAGGTCACAGGCCGCATCGGCATTCTTCTTCAGCGGCACGATCCGGCCGCCGCGCACGCCTTCATCCGCGGTGATCATGAACTGGCTGTCGCAGTCTGTAATGCGTCCAGCCAGCGCCTCTGGGCTGAAGCCGCCAAACACGATCGAGTGGACCGCCCCGATCCGGGCACAGGCCAGCATCGCATAGGCCGCTTCCAGGATCATCGGCATATAGATCGTCACCCGGTCACCTTTCCTGACGCCCATATCCTTGAGGACATTGGCGAACCGGCAGACCGCGCCGTGCAGCTGCTTATAGGTCACTGTCGCATCATCAGAAGGATCATCGCCCTCCCAGATCAGCGCCACCTTGTCACCGCGGGTCGCGAGATGGCGATCAATGCAATTGACCGAGACATTAAGCTCACCATCGCTGAACCATTTTACATGCAGGTCCGACTTGTCCCAGCTGACATCCTTCACAATCGTATAAGGCTTAGACCAGTCGAGCCGCTTGCCCTGCTCGCCCCAGAACGCTTCAGGATCCGCAATCGAAGCAGCATACATCTCGCGATACCGCTCCGGCGTCAGATTAGCCCGAGACGCAAAATCAGAAGGGACGGGATAGATGGCGGTTTCACTCATACCAAGGCTCCATTGAACTGGCTCGAACTCTTCCTGTCACAATGCGGATTTGTCTGGCGAGGTAAAGTCTGACCCTACGCCAAAACAGACCGGGTTCACTAAAGCGGCGTATCGTCGTCTTCGAGAATGCGGTGCGCCGCCCCGTCCAGGTCTTCATACTGATCGGAATTCACCGACCAGAGAAAGGCGACCAGCCCAAGCGCGCCAAGCCCGAGCGCGACCGGTATGAGATAGACAATGATATCCATCTAGGACTGCCCCCAATTCATGCGCAATGCATTGAGAGTCACGATAAGCGAAGAGGCAGACATGGCAATCGCCGCGATCAGGGGCGTGACGTGACCGGTCACCGCAATCGGCACGGCAATCATGTTATAGGCAGCCGCCAGGCCAAAATTCTGGAGCATCACCTGCTTCGTCCGCTTGGCGACATTCAGCACCGTCACAATCGACGAAAGTCCACCTGCATAAACCGCATCCGAAGCCGATTGCGAGACGTCCATCGCTCCGCCCGGCGCCAGCGAGGCATGAGCCATGGCGAGCGCGCCTGCATCGTTGAGGCCGTCTCCGACCATCAGTACCTTTTTTCCACGTTCGCTGAGGGTCGTCAGGCGATCAACCTTGTCCTGCGGAGAAACTTGGGCGTGCCAGATGGAAACGCCTGTTCGTCCAGCAACTTTGCGCACTGAATCCGGTGTATCGCCGGAGAGGATTTCGGTCTCCAATTGGCGCGCCCGGAGGTCTGCAAAGACCTCGCTCGCATCTGACTGGAGTTGATCCTGAAACATAAACTGGACGGGTTCGGTATCATCTCCGGCGAACCAGAGCGTTGGCCCGTCAGTCGCAGCGGAGGTCTGCACTCCGACCCATTCAGCGGAGCCCAGGCGGTACGTGCGCCCATCAACAACACCCTCAACCCCGAGGCCGGGCATTTCCTTGATCTCGTCGGCGATCGGACCCGCCCCTTCGGCTTCGACAATGGCACGGGATAACGGGTGGCGACTGGCTCGTGCGAGGCGAGCCGCGAGACCAAGTTCATCTCCATGCACCGAGACAAGGGACGGTGTTCCGAGCGTCAGTGTACCCGTCTTGTCGAAGACCAAATGATCAATGTCTGCAAACCGCTCCAACGCGTCGCCGGATCTGAGATAGACCCCTTTGCGGAAAAGACGTCCTGACGCCACGACTTGCGCCACCGGCGCTGCAAGCGCAAGCGCACATGGACAGGTAATGATCAGGGTCGCCACAGCGACCATGATCGCGTCCCGAACATCGGCGCCGAGCAACAACCATGCGACCAAAGTAATGGCGGCTGTCGTATGAACGAAAGGCACATAAAGCGACACGGCCTTGTCGGCGATCCGGCGATACCGGGCGCGCTTCTGCTCACCTGCTTCGAGCATCTGAGCGATATCGGCGAGCAGGGAATCGGAGGTGCTACCGAGGGCCTCACCCGTGATTGGCTGATCCAGGTTCACCGTTCCAGCATAAAGCGTTTCGCCCGTCTGGATCTGTCGCGGCAGGGATTCTCCCGTCACCAGGCTTTCATCAACTGTGCTGGTACCCGACGCGATCTTGAGATCGATCACCGCCCGCTCGCCTGCAGCAAGAAGAATTGTGTCACCGCGACGAACGTCTTCCGCACGCACGCTTTCCACAGACTGATCCGCGCCGAGGCGATTGACGGAGCGATTCTGCAGAGCGGCAAGATCATGCGCCGCCGCATGCGCCTGCCGCCGCAGCCGCGCGTCCAGAAAACGCCCGATCAGCAGGAAGAAGAGCAGCATTACACTGGCGTCGAAATAAGCGTGATCGCCCTTCGCTGCGGTTTCCCAGACGCTCACGCCGAAGGCCAGAGTCAGGGCCAGCGAAATTGGTACATCCATGTTTGCGCGGCCATGCTTCAGCACAGACCAGGCCGACTGGAAGAAATGACGGCCGCTAAAAATCAGGACGGGAAAAGCGATCAGTCCGGAAATGGCGTGCAAGGCGGTACGCGTGTCGCCGCCCATCTCGCCGTGGCCGCCCCAGACCGAGACGGAGAGCAACATGATATTGGCAAGCGCAAACGCCGCGACGCCCATGGAGATCAGCAAAGCGCGTTCTTCGCGCTTGGCGGCTTTTTCGGACCCATCCTCGGAATAGGCTGAGACGCCATAGCCGAGCTGGGTCACGCGCTCGACGATCGTGTTGGCACCAACGGGACCTCGCCACACGGTTTTCAGCTTTCCGTTCGAGAGGTTCATACGAACCTGCTCGACGCCGGGAACACCGCCGACTGCGCTTTCTATCTTTGACAGGCAGCCTCCACATTTGGCCCCGCGCACCGAGAGGGTCAGGACGGATTTGCCGTCCCTGGTTTGAACGAACGCGCTATAATCGCCACCTGCCGAGCGACTTGGAGGCTCCAGTCCAGACGGACATCCAATCGGTCCGGAGAAGACCGTGTCGGTCATGGCACGACAATCGTTTTGGTGACATTGAACAGAACGGTCTCAGCATCCGTGTCCATGACATTGATCCGTAGCGCCCATTGACCGGGTGCCAGCGCGTCAATCTCGGCGACATATTCGCCATTTGCCCGCGCGCTGTAGATGACCGCCTGATCGGCGTCCTGCGTCGCGAAGCGACGAAGCTCGCCGATGACAACAAGATTCGACACGGGTGCACCGTCGCGATCGCGAAGGCGGAAGATCAACTCATCGTCCTGAAGGCCGGCTTCAGCTGTCCAGCCGAGCTCCGCCTGCGCCGCGCGCGCCGCCAGAGTCTCATTATAGCTCAGGCCCTGAACGTAGGATTTCTTGACATCCTCTCCCGGAAAACTGGTGATGGCATGATAAAGGAAGACCCCATTCACAGCGAACATGACGCCAAAAAAGCCAAGCATAATCAGAAGGACATGCCAGCCTTTGAGTTCTCTATCGGAACGCTCGGACGCGGGAACAGCTTGAGCTTCAATCATCAATTTGGTCCTCTGAAGGATGCACGATTTGTGTCGGTTTCTTCACTCACCGTATCACGCACGGAGATGGTGATTAGGCGCTGCGGTGCACCAGCGGGGGCGCTCACCAGAATTCTGTAACGGTCTACGCCAAAAGGTTCGACGGGAACAACCAGTGGCTCCGAACCTTCATGCTCAAAGCCGATCACATTGAAGGAAAGCCCTTCAATCCCGGTGATGCTGATTTCCATTTCGCGCGGCTCGGCCATTTTGTTCACCAGTTTCAGCGTGTAGCCGTTCTGGATGTTGCCGTCAGACAATTGCACGAATGGCGGTGAGCGATCCTTGAGCACATTAGCTTCAATCGTGGCCTTGGTTGCCAGGCCCCAGATCATCAGCACGGCAATAGCACTGATCAGGACCGAGTAGAGTACGGTCCGGGTCCGTAGAATGCGATACTTAGGCGGCGTCTGGTGCGCTGCACGGGCAGCAACCGCGACATCCGTATCATAGGCAATCAAACCCGTCGGACGACCGATCTTGGTCATCATCTGATCACAGGCATCGATACAGAGCGCGCAATGGATGCATTCCAGCTGCGGTCCGTTGCGGATATCGATTCCCACCGGACAGACTTGCACGCACTGATCGCAATCAATGCAATCGCCCCGTTCATCCCAGCTTTCTGATTTCCGTTTCGGCCCACGCGGCTCGCCGCGATCGTAGCGGTAGGTGACGTTGAGCGCATATTCATCTGTCAGTGCGGCCTGAATGCGCGGCCAGGGACACATATAGGTACAGACCTGTTCGCGCATCCAACCGGCGAGGAAGTACGTCGTTAGCGTCAGCAAACCCGCGAACCAATAGGCAGACAGTGGAGCCTCACCCGTGAACCAGCCTCGCGCGACTGTCGGCGCGTCGTGCCAATACAGAATGAACGCACCGCCGGTCCAGAATGCGATAATCAGCCAGACCGTGTGCTTGCCGAGTTTGCGCCAGGCTTTGTTGAACGTCCATTTGCCTTTGTCGAGACGCATCCGCGCCGCACGGTCGCCCTCAAAGGCGCGTTCAACCCAGATATAGAGATCGGTCCAGACGGTCTGCGGACAGGTATAGCCACACCAGACCCGCCCCAACAGGGAGGTCACCAGGAACAGAGCCAGTGCAGCCAAAATCAGCAGACCCGCTAGAAAGTGGATGTCTTGCGGCCAGATCTCAATGAAGAAGAAGTAGAATTTTTCGCTCTGGAAATCCGCAAGAACAGCCTGGTTAGGGATGCCCTCACCGCGGTCCCAGCGGATCCAGGGCAAAAGGTAGTATACGCCCAATGTCGCTGCCATCACGACCCATTTGACGAGGCGAAATTTGCCATGCGCGAGCTTGGGATAGATCTGCTCGCGCTTGGCATAGAGATCCTGATGCGAGGGCGGCGTTGGGCCGCCGGATCCCCCGCCCGGATGGATGTTGAGTGTGGTCTGTCCCATGACAGTACGCCTTATTCGCCCCCACCCAGTGTGTGGACATAGACTGCCAGCGCTTTGATCGAAGCGTCGTCCAGACGATCCTGCCAGGCCGGCATATGTGAATTTCGGGCATTGTAGATCGTGTTGTAGATATCGTCACGCGAACCGCCGAACAGCCATTCCTGATCCGTCAGATTTGGTGCGCCCTGCGTGCGATCCCCCGTGCCGTCGACGCCATGACAAGACGCACATTGCTGCTGATATAACTCAGCGACACGGCCCGCCGCAGCGGCATCATGCTCTTGTCCGGAGATCAGTAGGACATAGTCCGTCAGATCATCAATCTGGTCCGTGGAAAGCAGGTTGTCGCGACCGAAAGACGGCATAAGCGAGAACCGCGTATCGAGGTCACCGTCATGGCGGATGCCATGCCGCAACGTGTACTCAATCCCGTCCAGCGTGCCGTCCCACAACCAGACATCGTCTGCTAGGATCGGATAGCCCACAGCTCCCCGTCCACCGGCGCCGTGGCAAGTCGCACAATTATCGCCGAACAGACTCTCGCCCATCGCCAGTGCGAATTGTTGCAAGCCGCGATCGGTTTCGATTTCCTCAAGCGACGCTTCAAGCAGGGTTTCAGACTGCGTGACGCGAGCTTCCTTAAGATCCGCAACGGCGGCCGCAACGAGATCACGGTCCGAGTGATTGCGCAGGCCGGTCGTGTTCGTCCCCATCCCTGGCAGCGCCGGAATAGCCGGCATCAGAACCATGTAGACCACGGCCCAGATGATCGTCCCGTACCAAATATACAGCCACCAGCGGGGCAGCGGATTGTTCAGCTCCTTGATCCCGTCCCAGCTATGGCCGGTGGTTTCAATGCCGCTATGGTCGTCTATGTCTTTGATTTCATTGGCCATCTGATGGCCCTCCATCTTCTAAAGGCAGCCGCGCGGCGGCATCGAATTTTTCCTGATTTCGTGGCCACAGCGCATAGGCGAGTGCGCCTGCAAACATCAGGACGAAATAGATCAGTCCTCCTGTCTGCGCGAAACTGGCAAGCAGTTCATACATAGCTGGTCTCCCCTATCGACGGTTGCTGAGATCATCGGCCTCATAGGTCGAGAAATCGACCAGAGTGCCAGTCATCTGGAGGTAGGCGACGAGCGCATCCATCTCGGTGATCTCGTCCGGGTTGCCGTCCCAGTCACGGGCTTCGACGGTGCCTTCGCGGCCAGCTTCGGCCTCGTAAAGCCCCATCAAGCTGTCATAATAATCGAAGCCTTTATCATCCGGATCTGCCTGAGCGAGAATGTGCCCTTTGGCGTTTTCGATCATCTCATCCGAGTAAGGCACTCCGACCAGGCGCTCTGTGCGCAGGCGGTCTTCGATGCCCTCATATTTGAGCTTCTTGTCCATCAGGAAGGCGTAAGGCGGCATGATGCTTTCTGGCACCAGAGCGCGCGGATCGATCAGGTGATCCACCTGCCATTCTGCAGAATACTTGCCGCCAACGCGCGCCAAATCCGGCCCCGTCCGTTTGGAACCCCACTGGAAGGGATGGTCATACATGGACTCTGCCGCGAGCGAGTAATGACCATAACGTTCCACTTCATCCCGCAGCGGGCGGACCATCTGGCTGTGACAGACATAGCAGCCTTCGCGGATATAGATGTCCCGGCCTTTCAGTTCGAGCGGGGTGTAGGGCCGCATGCCGTCCACCTTCTCGATCGTGTTGTCCATATACATCAGTGGTGCCATCTGAATGATCCCGCCAATCGAGACCACGATCAGAATACCGACGGTGAGGAGCAGAGAGTGGCGTTCCAGAACGCCGTGATTGTTCATCAGTCCCATGATACTCCGGGCCTCCTAT
>JANSXJ010000056.1 GCA_024743015.1 Hyphomonas sp.
CGTGCGTTTTGTTAGGGCCTTGCCTTAGAAGAAGGGGCAAAACAACCGATCCAGAGCCGAGCGTAAAGCAGGGCGCTTTAGGCTCGCTTTCCACTGACAATTGCCGGAACTATCGCTCGAATGCGTCGCAAACCATCTGCGTCCTATTCGAGTTCGAGTGCCTCGGTGACTAACCGCCAATCAATCAGCTTGAAGTTTTGGTCGACGCCGCTGTCTGGATTGCCATCATCCTGAACCACGAGAAGCCCATTTGGGTATCCCGGAAGCGGCTTTGAAACCACATCCAGTCCGTCCGTGTGGGTCACAGCATCGATGGCTCCGTCAGGACTTTCTCCAATTGAGAATATTCCGCGCGGCGCATGTGGGGGCAAGCGGTCATAAACGACGAAACGGTCTGCTTCCTGCGCTGAGGCTACGATGTATCCGCCATCTGGGGCATAGTACACGCTGACGCCTTCAACATCCGCGACCAAGCCATTTCCGCCCGCAATTGAGTCGACCACCTCAGGGACGGCGTCGGCCTGTCGATAAGCGTAAGAATAAAGACCAAAAGCTTCTTCGCCGATAAAGACCAGGCTTTGAGTTTCATCAAACGCGCAGCCTTCGAGCTGGGACGGCAGTTGAAGCGTGTCCACCAAAGTTGCGGATATGTCAGCGTCCTTGTTTTGATCCGCTCGCCAGAATTCGACCAGGCCATCCTTATAGGTGATAGCTGCGATCAGCCCTTCATCGTCGCTGCCCAGACATACGCCATATGGCTCCACGCTTTGCACCGGTGTATCGCCGATATGAAGGACAGGTTCTGCCGCGTTCCGAGAGATGACAAACCAACTGAGAGCCCCAACCTCGTCATTGCTGGCGACCGCGTATCGGCCACGTATGTCGACATTATTGATCGCGCCAACGTCCAGAAACTGGAGCTCTTCGCCGGCGAGATTATAGACGTGAAGTCCTTCATCCTTGTTCGTTCCCAAGATGAGAGGCGGTTGTCCCTCATCATCACTGATCCAAATGGCGGGATCATCTGCTCGATCGCCAACCCCGAGCATGGGTGCGGTTTCGACGGATGCCGGAACTGGTTTGATCTCGAACGGTAGATTTTCCGGCGCAATCGCGCAGCCGACCAGATTGAGCAGTGAAAGAGAAAGCAATGCGGTGCGGATCATATAAATATCTCCATCAGGAAAGATCTGTGAAGGCCTGAGCAATAAGTCTGCCCAGGCCTTCAAGGGCGGGAGGAAAGCTCGGATTAGAATGTGTAACGTGCGCCGAGGATCCAGCTGGTCCCAAACTCGTCATACTGCATCAGTCGGTTTTCGCTGCCGAAATAATAATATTCCGGCTCATCCGTCAGGTTCTTTCCTTCGAGATAGATCTGCAGGCTGTCGCTGATATTGTACTTCGCGGACGCTTCGATGATCGTTCGATCATCGATTGTGCGATCAAGCACTTCATCGCCCGGGTCAGTATCAAACAGCTCATCTACACTATCGCCGCGAAAGTTCGCAGACACGCGCAGGTCCCATGGTCCTTTGTCGTATCCGACCGCGACGTTCCAGACAGTGTCGGCTTGATTGAGGAACCGCACTGTGCGTCCGTTTGGTAAAGTGCTGTCAGAGTCGGTCAGTGTGAGGTTGGCTGAGACCAGGAACCCGTCGAGCGCAGAATTGAGATCTTCAATGCTCTGGACATAGTTTACCTCGAGGCCGAACACTTCGGTTGAAGGCACGTTGATGAAGGTGATGACGTCCTGCAATTCATCATTGGCCGGATCACCATCGAGCAGCGTTGATGGGAGGAAAGACAGATCAACATTGCTGGGCACTTCCGAGGCATCAAACTCGACACCATAAATCGCATTCTCAATGTCTTTGTAGAACAACCCGAGGGACAGCACTGAGAGCTCGGTCGGATAGTACTCGATCGAAAGGTCCAAATTGTCCGCCTCGAGCGCTTTAAGGTCGGGATTGCCAAGCTCGACCTCGTCGCGGTCATCGTTGAGCAGAGCGAACGGTGCCATTTCGCCAAATCCCGGGCGGACAATTGATGCATAATATGCGGCGCGCCCGATCAGCTTGTCGTTGAATTCGTGTTTGATGTTCACGCTGGGAAGGACGTTTGTGTAATCATCCGAGAGATTTCGAACCGCGAATGTGCCGAAGTCGAACTGGCTGGTGTCGCTTTCGTCGAAAAACTGGCCTTGCATTTCGACATCGGTCTGTTCGATACGAACGCCCGCAACAATAGTGGTCGCGCCAAGGTCGAAATTGCCCAGGAAATAGCCTGCCAGGACTTGCTCCTCGATCGTATAGTCCTCAATGGCGCTATCGATGGCGCTGTCATCCTCAACAAAGGCATCGGCAGAAAATGATCCGCGAAGACCGGCAGTCAGGTTAGGATCGGGCCAAAGCGGCTGCGCGACATTGAGGCGCCAGCTCTCGACAAAATCACCGCCAACGAAATCTGCGAGATTGATCGTATCATCTTCTTCAAATGTCAGGTTCACGTCGCGGATTTTCTCGCGATCACGGAGTTTTAGCCCAGCTTTCCAAGTCACTGGTATATCGCCGATCAAGCTCTCTTTTGAGACATTGAACTTCGCGCTGATCTCGGTGTCCTCATTGGTCGTGAATTCTCGCTCGAACGTGTCGAGGAAGTAATTCGCGGGGTTGTAGACTTCTGCCAGGAAAGCATCACTCGCGATCAGGCGCGGGCGTTCTGGCGTGCTGTAGTCGAGAGTGATGGTCTCTGAAACGATGTCCTGGAGGTTCTCGGACCGAAATGTGACATCGTGATTATTGCTGTCGTCCTCTTCGGCGTACGCGTAGGAGACCTCGTAGTCAAAAGTCCATTCATTCCAGTCGGTCTCGCCGCCCAACGCATATGTCTGGATGGTTCGGACTTCTTCGCGCAAACGCACTTCAGCATCAATCTCTTCCAATGCGAAACTGGTGCTGGTCGGTGTGACAATATCGTCGTCTTCGAAATCATCGAAGCTGCGCAATTCAAACTTGTTGCGAACTTCGTCATCCTTGTACTCATTGAACAAGGTGCGGAGATACAAATCAGTGTTTTCGTTCACGCGCCAATCGAAGTTTGCGACGAGGCCAAGTCGCTCGCGGGTCAGATCGTACCAACGGTTCTCGAAATCATCATTGGGGCTGAACAGGCCGGTGGTTTCATCAATCCCAAACTCGCCAATCTCATTATTGTGCGCTTCAATGCGCAAATCTTGATAGTTCAGCGACAGCGCCACGCCCAGGACGTCATTGAAGACGTTCGAATAAGTGAGCGTCGCCTTGGGTGAGATCTCTTCGGTGATCTCATTCCATTGACCCTCGACCTTGGCGCGAACGAATTGGCCCTCGCGATCGAAAGCAGAGATTGTCTTCAGATTGATGATGCCGCCGAGGCTGTCCGCATCGACATCTGGCGTCAGCGATTTCTGAACTTCGATTCCATCGAGGAGATCGGACGGTACGCCATCGAGAAGCACGCCGCGCCTGTCTTCCGGCGAAGGTGTGCGCACGCCATTGATCGATGCAGCGATCAGGTCTGTGTTGATCCCCCGGATCGACACATACCGACCTTCTCCCTGATCGGTCACGATAGAGAGACCGGGCACGCGCTGCAGAGAGTCCGCAACGGTCGTATCCGGGAAATAGCCGAGGCCGTCGGAGTCGACGACCGAGATAATGCTGTCCGAAGCTCGCTGTTGGTTGATCGCTCCAGCTTGCGCCGCTTTCGATCCTACGACGAGGATATTGTCGAGATACCGAACGTCCGCGCCAAGCGTGAAATCTAGTTCAGCGCCGCTTGCGGGGACCGTGATGGACGATGTTACATCTGGTGCGCCGACATAGGATACCACGACTGTATAGTCACCCGCGGGAAGGTTTGCGATACGATACTCGCCGAAGCGGTCCGTGCTTGTAGATCGGTTTGTGCCATCAATTGACACGATCGCGCCTTGTAACGGCGCAGACCCTGTTGTGTCAGTGACCTTCCCGCTCAAAACCTGAGCAGCGGCCATGGGCGTCGCTGTTGCAAGCATGATGGTCGCAAGTGCGGTTCCGGTGAATAAACGACTCATAAATCTCTCCATCTGGCTGGCGCGCAGATGCCCCCTGGTCGCGACAGAGAGATGACAATTTCGCAATGCTTTGATGACGGAAATTTTTCGTTTTGATGACGGTTAATTCGTATACGGAGAGAGTTTTGGAGGGCACCTAATCGTGGCGGGACAAGTCTGAACTCAGATGCTTGCGGTTAAATAACTCCGTGCCAAGAGGTATTTCTTTCACACTCCAAATGGTCGGGATGGTAAGAGTGAAGAAAATTTTGCGTAGAGACAGATTTAAGTCTGGGTTCTGCTTGCCATATCGGGATCCAGCGGCCGTTCAGATCAAGCCGTTTTCAAAGTCGTCTCCATCCGGTCCGTGCGACTGCGAAGCGTCCCGACATTTCCCAAAGAGAGTTGAAATCTGAGGTATGGCATCACCGCCAGTCGAATGATCGCTAGTGACGTTGTGAAGTAACGATCGGGAATTTGGTCACAAGCCGACCCTGGAGCGGTGCGGTTACGACTCAATATCCGCAAACACCCCCCCCCTTAAGCGGCGCGGTCAACCTTGACGAAGCTCATCGCAAAGGCCGCGGCGCAGAAGCTGGCTGCGCCGAATAGAACAGCCAGAAGTGGGACGCCGCCAACCATGGGCGCCAGGTTGGATTCCAATGAGCGCAGGATTGGTCCCATGGTTCCTCCAACCAGAATTTGCGGTAGCACAATGAAGAAATTGAAAATCCCCATATAGATGCCCATTTTTCTAACCGGCAGGGCGTCCGCAAGGATTGCGTAGGGCAGGGCCAGGATTGATCCCCACGCCATACCCAAACCGACCATCGGAATCAGCAACCCGTACTGCGAGCCAAACAGGTGATAGCCAACGAAACCAGCGGCTCCTGCGAGGAGATTGAACGCATGCAAACTGCGGGTTCCGACTTTGCGGGCGATACTTGCAATGATGAACGCGTAAACCGCGGCAACTCCGTTTTGTACGGCGAACATCACGCCGACCCAGTCGCCCGCATCCTGATAGGCCGCGGACGTAGCATCGGCCGTACCCCAAGCCTGCAGGGCGACGGCAGGAGTGGTATAGATCCACATGATGAACAGACCGACCCAAGAGAAGAATTGGACCAAAGCCAATCGCTTCATCACGCTTGGCATGGTTGTCAGATCGCCCAGCACATCCGATAGAAAATTTCGCGCGTCCTTATCAGATTTTACCAGCGAACTGTTCCAGAGGTAAAGCAATCCAAGCAGAATGAGACCGCCACCCAGAATGTAAAATTGTTGGTCGCCATTGGTGAAGTAGACGGCGGCCGTGAACAACGTCCCGATCAACGTGATGAGCAGCCCCCATTTCGAGAAAAAAGTGTAACTAGGTCGCTCTGCTTTCTCGACGCCGCCCTCTTGCTCGAAAATATTATCTTCGTCCTTGCCAAATTTTTCGAGCTCGTCAGGCGAGTACTCCTTGGTCGTGAACACGGTCCACATGACCGCCATGAACAGCGCTGCACCGCCGATATAGAAAGACCATTTTACATTGTCCGGGATAACCCCGTCAGGCGCTTCATTCGACACGCCAATGGCGTTGAAGACGAAGGGTGCAAGACTGGCGAGCACCGCGCCGGCACCGATGAATATGGTTTGCATCGAATAGCCAAGTGGGCGTTGCTTGCTGGGTAGCATATCGCCCACGAACGCTCGGAACGGTTCCATTGTTATATTGAGGCTGGCATCGAGGATCCAGAGCGTGCCCGCGGCAACCCATAGCCATGGCGAGTTGGGCATGATGAACAAGGCCAGGGTCGTGAGGATGGCGCCGACCAGAAAATAGGGGCGTCGTCGCCCCAGCGGTCCCCACGTCTTGTCACTGAAATAACCAACGATCGGCTGCATGATTAAGCCCGTGATCGGACCAGCAAGCCAAAGCAAAGGCAGCGTGCTCATGTCCGCGCCCAAGGTTTGGAATATCCGACTGACGTTTCCGTTTTGTAGGGCAAAGCCGATCTGAATACCGAAGAAGCCGAACGACATATTTACGATCTGAAACAGGTTTAACTCAGGTTTTCGGATTGAGTCGTCTGTCGTCGTAGCGCCTCCTGAAACAGCCATCCGCTTTCTCCCTCAGTCTTTGTCTTTGTTTGTTATCAGCACGACGCCTTGCCATGGGGCGAGAGTGCGGCCCGCGCCCAAACTGATTGTGTCATTGTCGCCGGTCAGTGCATCTGTCCAGGCACCAGCAGCGGGACCGTCCGTGATCCGAAAATCTGCAGGAGCACCGGAAAGATTGAAGAAAACCAAAACCTGGTTTCCATCCTTTTCGCGTGAAAAACTCAGGACCTGACTGGGATTGTCGGTGGAGACAGGAATGATGCGTCCGCCCGCAGCGCCGTTGTGGAGCGCGGCATTCTCCGACTTGATTCGGATCAAACGCTTGATCAATTCGCCATCCGGATGGTCGAGACTGCCCCAGTCAATCGGGTCGCGCTCAAAGAATTCCAATTGGTTCTGGTTGCCCACTTCCTGGCCATTGTGGATCAATGGAATGCCTTCCGTCACGAAAGAGAGTGTGAGCATAGCGTGATAAGCGTCACCATAGATCGCGCCAGTTGAGCCGTCCCAAGCGTTCTGGTCATGGTTCTCTGTGTAGAGCATTCTGTAGGCATCGAGCGGCCATGTTGAGATTTGCTCTGAAAGGTAGCCGCGCAAGTCACCGGCATCCGATTGCCCCTTTGCGATGCGTTGGGCAGCCTCTTTCCAGGCCCAAGCATAGGTCGCGTCAAATGCCTTGCGGTGCAGGTCGCGCTGTTGCCATTCCGCGAGCATGAAGACGGGCTTGATCTGGTTGAGTTCCGCGCGCGCCGTTTCCCAAAAATCGATCGGAACGAACCCGGCAACATCGCAGCGGTAGCCATCAATATCATACTCTTCGACCCAATATTTGAGAGCGCTCGTCTTGTATGCGCGCAGTTCCGGATTGCTATAATCCAGATCGATAATATCTGCCCAATCCGTCCACGGTGTGGGATGGAAGTCGCCTTTCCAGTCAGTTTCGTACCAATCCGGATTCTCAGTCACCATTGGGTTATCCCAAGCGGTGTGGTTGGCGACCCAATCGAGGATGACCTTAAACCCCTGAGCATGGGCGGCGTCGACAAAGGAACGGAAATCCTCCTCCGTACCGAATTCTGGATTGACGCCGAAATAATCCTTCACCGCATACGGACTACCCAAGCTTCCCTTCCGATTGACCTCACCGATTGGATGGATGGGCATGAGCCAAAGAATATCGACTCCCAGATCCCGTAATCGCGGCAAGTGTTCTTGTGCAGCTTTGAACGTGCCTTCTGGCGTGAACTGCCTCGTATTGATTTGATAAATGACGGCGTCATCGGCCCAGTCCGGGTGATCAATTTCGACGTAAGGCGTGGGCGCGTAGCGCGTCGCTTCCGCTATCGCGGTTTGCGAAGCCCCCTCAATCGTCGGAACATGGACGCAGGCGGTCAGCGCAAAAGCTGCAATCGCGGTTGAAATGCGCTGGTTCATCTTGAGCTGTCCTCTGAATGTGAGGTTAGATCCCGGATCGGAGACAATGGTGATTGGCTATTCCGGGGGAATGAAAGCGATGGCCACACCGCCACCCGCAGCCAGCTCCAAGGTGAGTGTGCTCTCCTTACCAACGGACTGAAAGTCGATCTCCAATGGGTAGGGATTGGTGCGCCAGTCAGCGCCTTCGCCGTCGCGATAGATTTGCGCTTCGTAGGCAAAGCTGTCCAGAAAACTGAGATCGACCTGGATCGTGCGGGCTTCTTCATCCGTCACCGCGCCAAGGAACCAGGCCTGAGAGTTTCGATCCTTGCGCGCCATGACCGCGAAGTCGCCGGGATAGCCGTCCAGCATAATCGACTCACTCCAGTCGACTGGAACTTGTTTGATGAATTCAAACGCATCCGGTCGCGCCTCGTAATTGCGTGGCAGATCGGCTGCCATTTGGATGGGACTGTGCAAGAGAACGTAAAGCGCCAGCTGTTTGGCCAAAGTCGTTTGAACCCGAGGATCTTCCATCACGGGTTTGCCGAAGCTCAGATCGAATATACCCGGCGTGAAGTCCATTGGGCCAGACAGCATTCTGGTGAACGGTAAGATTGTGGTGTGAGCCGGATCGTTTGGTGGAACGCCCCAGGCGTTATATTCTTGGCCGCGTGCGCCTTCGCGAGAGAAGGCATTCGGGTAAGTTCGGCGTAAGCCTGTGTCTTTGATCGGTTCGTGCGCATTAATCGCGATCTTGTATTTGGCGGCAAGCTTCAGCGCTCGTAAATGATGGTTCACGGCGTACTGGCCATCATGCCATTCTTTATAGGTTTTTCCGTCATCATCCCGACGTGAGATTTCACCGCCATCTGCGACATAGCCGGTTTTGATGGCGGGAATGCCGAGGCGCTCATATAGGGCGTAGGCATCTTCCATCTGCTCTTCATAATTGGTGATCGCGCCGGAGGTTTCGTGGTGCCCAATCAGGTAAACGTCCTGTTCGGCGGCGTACGCGGCGAGGCCCTCAAGGTCAAAGTCCTCGTACGCTTGCGTGAAGCTGAAGATCTCTCCGTTTGAAAACCAGTCTCCATCCCAGCCATAATTCCAGCCTTCGACCAAGACGCCATCAAATCCATGTTTCGCGGCGAAGTCGATATAGTCTCGTGTGCGTGAGGTTGTGGCGCCGTGCTTCTCACCTGAGCCCCATGTGCATTCTTGAATATGCATGCACCACCAGATGCCAATATATTTGCTAGGCTTTGCCCACGACACATCGCCAAGCGCGTTAGGTTCGTTGAGGTTCAAGATCAAATCTGAGTTGGCCAAGCCTGCCGCGGTGTCGGAGACCTGAACGGTGCGCCAAGGGGTCACGAAGGCGCCATCAACTTTTACTTTCGTCCCGTCCGACCAAGGCGCGAGATCCGCCTCAAGCGCACCAGGCCGACCTTGATTCAGCCACATGCCCGCATAGTCGACCAGGGCTGCTTCATGGATGGAGAGAAATGGACCGCTATCGGGAAGCTCAAGCGTGATCGGCGTATGCGCACGATGCACTTCGCTAAGGGGTGTTGTTTCATACAACTCTTCATACCGATTCCAGCCAGCTGCGGGAATCCACCAGGACTGCGCTTTCTCGTCGACCCTAAACTCTGTGAGTTCGTCAGTTATTTGTCGTGGTCCTGTATCGGGAACCTCGTAGCGAAAGCCTAGGCCGTCATCAAAAACACGCAGTCGAATCGAAAAAGCAGGTGACCCGTCGGTGAAGGCCAGGTCCACGAGAATTTCATTGTGATGATCCCGAACAAACTGCCGCTCGCCCCATGGCTGCTCCCAGACTTCGTCTTTGTTGGATTGCGCCGTCGAGGCGATCACCAGGTCGCGGTTAAAGTCGCGACCGGTCTTGAAAACAAGCCCCAGCGCTGAGGGCTGGACAATTGTCTCTCCGCGCCATTTTGCCTCCCAGGCGAGGGTGCCGCTGTCAGTCGTCAGAGCGACTTCAAGGTTCTGGGACGGTGATACGATCTTTGCGGTGGTCACGGCTGTAGCCACCGATACTGTTTCGAGGGTAGGCTCTGCGGGAGTTGTTTCACTCGTTGCGCAACCGCCACCCAATAGAGTGATTGCGATCAAGCTCGCAGCAACCGGTTTGTTCATCTCATCCTCCCGTTTTTCTCAGTATGACGGCTTTGCAAATCATTGCAATAAAAAATCGTGTTGATCCGTGAAGGTGCGCCATTAACTCAACAAAAACGAGAATTATGCGCCTTGTCAGTGCTGCAAAAAAATGAAAAGAGTGTGGGGATGATATTGTAACCTGCTCCGTGGGAGGAAGCCATGCGTGGTCTTAGTTTTGGTTTGATGGGTGGCGTTTTAGCGCTTGGTCTTGGTGGCGGTCTCGGCGCCTGCGCGGCCGCAGGCGGCGAAGAGGTCGCTGATGGTTCTGTGGCACCCGAGCTCGTGCGATCAGCTGCAGTGAGCGCGCGTCAGATCGAAGACGAGATCATTTACTTCGTTTTGCCGGATCGATTCGAAAATGGTGACCCGGAGAATGATCGCGGCGGGATCGAGGGTGGTCGGTTGAAGGATGGCTATGACCCGACGGATTATGGCTTCTATCACGGCGGGGACTTAAAGGGGCTCACCAATCGCCTCGATTATATTCAGGGGCTGGGCATGACGGCGATTTGGCTCACGCCGATCTTTCAGAACAATCCGGTGCAGGGACCGGAGGGGTTGGAATCGTCTGGTTACCACGGATATTGGATAACTGATTTCACCAATGTCGATCCGCATATCGGGACGCGCGAAGACTTCAAGACGTTTGTGGATGCTGCTCATGCGCGTGGCATGAAAGTCTATATGGACATTATCACAAACCATACAGCTGACATTATCTCGTATCGCGAGTGTCACGATCCTGAAGTCACAGGTGGTCCGACCTTTCGGTGCGATTATCGTTATATCGGCGAGTATCCCTGGACGCGCCGCGCCAGCGATGGCGCGCCGATCAACGATGGATTCCTCGGCGATGATGGCGTTCATCAGAATGAGGAGAATTTCGCGAATCTGGTCGAGGCGACCTGGGCCTACACGCCGTTCGTGCCGGATCAATTCCAAGGTGTGAAAGTGCCAGCATGGCTGAACGACCCGATTTACTACCATAACCGCGGTGAGACTGACTTTGTTGATGAGGACTCGCTATACGGCGACTTTGCCGGTCTCGATGACCTGAACACGGCGCATCCGCGCGTTCTCGCCGGGATGACTGAAATCTACAAGGATTGGATCACGGCCTATGGCGTTGACGGGTTCCGCATCGATACCGCTAAGCACGTGCGGGATGAGTTCTGGCAAAAATTCGCGCCAGCAATCCTCGAGCACGCATCGGATTTGGGTATCGATCACTTCCACATGTTTGGCGAAGTCTATGTCGACAGTCAGAAGCCCCAGCATCTGGCGAGATTTACTACGGAGGCGGGTTTGCCTTCTGTGCTCGATTTTGCTTTTGCGAGCAGCGCCCGCGCATTGATCGTCGATGGTGAGCCCGGCTTGCACATGGATGAACTGTACCGTGCGGACGACATTTATGCTGAGGGTGCGAAAACAGCGCGGCAATTGCCGACCTTCCTCGGCAATCATGATATGGGTCGTTTCTCGGGCTTTCTGCGCGAGAGCAATCCAGACATGAGCGATGACGAGATTTTTGCGCGCGTTCGCCTGGCCAATGCGCTGATGTTTTTCGGGCGCGGCGTACCCACAGTCTATTATGGGGATGAGCAAGGGTTTGTGTCGGACGGTGGGGATCGGTTGGCGCGTGAAAACATGTTCCCCAGCCAGACGGATCTGTACAATGATAACGACCTGATCGCGACGGATGCGACAACGGCGGAGAGTAATTTCGACACTGAGCATCCGCTTTACCTGGCCATTCAATCGTTCGCCAAAATCCGAACCGCCGAGCCTGCATTGCGCCGCGGGGATCAGGTCACCCGCCTGGCCCATCGTGAAGAGAGCGTTTTCGTGTTTTCGAGACTGGATTATGAGGCGGGCGTTGAGATCGTGGTGGCGATCAATGCGGAAGACGAAGCCAAGCGGGTTAAGGTCGCTGTTGATGGTCGGTCGGAGGCGTTCACGACATTGCTCGGTGATTGCGCTCCTAACGCTTGGGTGCCCGGCAGTTTTGAGGTGAACATACCAGCATTGGGTGTTGTGGTGTGTAAGTCTGAATTTGGGGTGGAGTGATGGTCGAGGCGACAAATTTGGCGAGTTCGATCATGCGTGGCTCTGCTGAGGTGCTGCCTTGGTGGAAGGGCGCAGTGATCTACCAAATATATCCGCGTAGCTTCTTGGATTCGAATGGAGATGGCGTCGGAGACCTCAAAGGAATATTGCAGGGGCTCGATCACATTGCGAATCTGGGAGTCGACGGGATCTGGATATCTCCGTTCTTCACATCCCCCATGGCTGACTATGGATATGACGTAGCCGACTTTTGCGGCGTAGATCCGATCTTCGGGACGTTGGCGGACTTTGATGCAATCGTCGAACGTGCGCACGCACTTGGCCTCAAGGTGATTATTGATCAGGTCTATTCGCACACATCTGATCACCATGATTGGTTTATTGAGAGCCGATCTAGCCGAGAGAATCCACGCGCCGACTGGTATGTTTGGGCGGATCCGAAATCAGATGGCTCGCCGCCGAATAACTGGCAGTCGGTGTTTGGTGGACCGAGCTGGGAGTGGGACGCGCGGCGAGGACAATACTATTTCCACAATTTCCTGAAAGAGCAGCCAGACCTCAATCTCTATAGTGAGCAAGTCCAGAACGCCTTGATTGCTGCAGGTCGATTCTGGCTCGATCGCGGTGTCGACGGTTTCCGATTGGATGCTCTGAATTTCTCGATGCATGATCGACAATTGAGGGATAATCCACCGTCCGGTGTTCCCTCGCATCAGGCGACGAGACCATTCGATATGCAGGTGCACAAGTATAATATGTCTCAGCCCGAGATCGTAGGCTTTATCGAAAAGTTTCGCGCGATGTTGGACGAGTATCCCGGCACGTTTACAGTTGCCGAGGTTGGCGGGCCGAATCCGATTGGGGAGATGAAGGCCTTCACAGAGGGCAGTGGTCGGCTCAATTCTGCTTACAATTTCGATTTTCTCTACGCGCCTGAGCTGAATGCAAGCCGAGTCATCAAGTCCGCCAATCTCTGGGATCAAACCGAAGGCGAGGGGTGGCCGAGCTGGGCGTTCTCAAATCACGATGCCCCGCGAGCGATCACGCGTTGGGCCGCCAGCGAGCATCGCGATGACATGGCGCGGCTCTATTTGATGTTGCTTCTGACCTTGCGCGGAAATCCGATCATATATCAGGGCGAAGAACTTGGACTTCCGCAAGCTAAGGTGCCGTATTCGAGTCTGAAAGATCCTGAAGCGATCACCAATTGGCCGAAGACGCTTGGGCGAGACGGCGCGCGGACGCCTCTACCTTGGTACGCCAAAGAAGCGAACGCGGGCTTCTCAACGGGCGAGCCGTGGCTGCCTGTTGATCCGGAGCACACGCCGCTCGCCGTTGATCAGCAGCAGGGTAATGACAGCGTCTTGCGGTTCACGGCCGAAGCGCTTTCCGTGCGCAAGCGGCATCCGGCGCTTCTGCGTGGCAGCATGTCTTTCGACGAGGTCGCGGCGGATGAGATGTTGGTCATTCGCCGAGCGTTGGGCGACGAGACGCTGATTGCCTTGTTCAATTTGAGCAATGAAGATTTGCCTTTCGCACCGGAGCGACTTGGCATCGGCGAGATTGTCCTGTCTTCAAGGCCTCTTAAGAAGAATCTGCTAAGCAACAGCGTCTTGCCGAAGCGTTTGGGCGTCTGGGTCCGCGCTGAGTAGCGCTGGAGAAGGTGATGGATACCAAGCCAACAACGCGTCTGGAGGATCTTGCTAAACAGGCGGGTGTCTCCATCTCAACGGCGTCCAGGGCGCTGAATGATAGTCCTGCTGTCAACGTACGAACCAAACAGAAGATTTGGAAGCTGGCGCGCGAACTCGACTATCCGTTTCGCCATTATATGCCTGCTGGTCCGATCGGTGCCAACGCGACCATCACGATTGTCGTACCGCGTCCGCAGAGTCGCGAAGGGCGCATGGCGGATCCATTTTTCTTCGAGCTTTTGGCGGGTATCGGAGATGCCGCTAGAGAGCGCGGATGCGATATTCTGCTCAGCTACATAGCACCATCATCATACGATGAGTTGGCGACGGCGATGTCGACGAGCCGATCTGATGGAGTGATTTTTCTCGGTCAGTCAACTTTGCATGACGCGTTCAACCGCCTCGCGGAAACGGAAGATCGATTTGTGGTTTGGGGCGCGGCATTGCCAGAGCAGGCCTATTGCTCTGTAGGAAGCGACAATATAGCCGGAGGGCGGCGCGCCGCTGCTCACCTGGCAAGATTAGGACGGCAGAAGATCATTTTCCTGGGTGACACGGACGCGCCCGAAGCGGGACGTCGACTGCGTGGCTATCGCGAAGGCCTTGAGCAATCCGGGTTGGAATATCAGGATCGACTGGTTGTGCCGGCACATTTTCAGGTCGCATCGGCGCGGGCGGTGGTTGAATCACTGATTGCCGAGAAGGCGGAATTTGATGGAATCGTTGCCGCGAGTGATTTGATTGCGCTCGGTGCGATCCAGGCTTTGCGGCGCGCGGGCGTGTCGGTGCCGGATGATGTCTCCGTGATCGGCTATGATAACGTGCCATTTGGAGTCTATGCAGAGGTCCCGCTCACCACGATTGACCAGGATACGGGTAAAGCGGGGCGTATGCTGGTGTCCAAATTGTTGGATTCGTCCGGTCAGCGGGGCCCCGATCATGACCGCATTCCTGCGGAATTGATTGTCCGCGCCTCCTGCGGCGCGCTCTGACGCAACACTGACAACCCATTCCCCGCCATCGTGCGGAGATTTTGCGATGATTTGCAGTGTTTTGCAAAAAATTGCAAAGGCTGCTCGTGGGTTTCGGCTTGCTCTCAATGGTCCCGAAACATGTGTGTCGTCATCACAATGCCTTTAATTGTGGGGGTTTGTGGTGTATTTTCGCCACAGGCTGTCCTCTAAATCGTGTTTTGTTTGCGCAAGGGGGCTTGGCGTTTTCATAAATTTGCAATATGGGAGTCAGGTCACAAGATGGCGAAACAGCCATTTGCGTGCGTGCACGATTCAGGGAGGATCAATTGAAACAATCATTTGCGGGTAAGAAGAGTTGGTTGCTGGGAACAGCGGCCCTTGCATTGGCGGCGAGCATGCCGGC
>JANSXJ010000477.1 GCA_024743015.1 Hyphomonas sp.
GGGGTTGGCGAATGCATGATAAAAGCGTAAGGCCCGCGGCTTGAGATTCAGGAACCTGACATGACCAATGTAATCCTTGTCGCCCATATTCTCGTCTCGATCGTTCTTGTGATCGTGGTTCTGATGCAGCGCTCAGAAGGCGGCGCATTGGGCATTGGCGGTGGCGGCGGTGGCGGCGCGGGTGGCGGTTTGATGTCAGGTCAGGGCGTCAAAGGCGCTCTGGTACGCACGACGATTATCTTCGGCGCGATTTTCTTCATCTCGAGCCTGACACTGACGACGCTGGCTACGCACGAGAATTCGGGCGGTCTGACCGATGTTCAGCGCGAGCTGGAAGACACATTGCCGGATGCATCTGAGACCGACGAGTTGAATATTGAGGGCCTGGAAGACATTCTGAACAGCGACGAGACTCTGCTTGAAGATCCGCTTGCCTCGGATGCCTCTACTGCCGATCAGCCTGCTCCAGAAACGGAACCTGTCAACGAGGATCCGCTCGCAGAACCGACAGATCCACAATAATCCTCATTAATCCTGATTCACCCTATCGGGGTGGGTCGCGAATCAGGCAAACTGCATTCCCATGACTCGCTATATTTTCATTACTGGCGGCGTGGTGTCTTCCTTAGGCAAAGGTATCGCTTCCGCAGCACTTGGGGCATTGCTGCAGGCTCGGGGCTACAAAGTCCGGCTTCGGAAGCTCGATCCTTATCTGAACGTGGATCCGGGCACGATGAGCCCGCGCCAGCATGGCGAAGTGTTCGTCACCGATGATGGCGCAGAGACCGATCTCGATCTCGGCCACTATGAGCGCTTTACGGGTGTCTCGGCCCGTCAGTCGGACAATATCACCACCGGCCGGATCTATTCGACCATCATCGAGAAAGAGCGCCGTGGCGATTATCTCGGCGCGACCATTCAGGTCATTCCGCACGTCACCAACGAAATCAAAGACTTCGTCCTGTCTGACGCAGGCGAGGGGGTTGATTTTGTCCTGTGCGAAATTGGCGGCACGGTCGGCGATATTGAAGGCCTGCCTTTCTTCGAAGCGATCCGACAGTTGGGCCAGGAGCTTGGACCTGAGCGCGCCTGCTTCATACACCTGACGCTGCTGCCTTACATCCCGGCGGCGGGTGAAATGAAGACCAAGCCGACGCAGCACTCCGTCAAAGAGCTCCGCTCAATCGGTATTCAGCCGCAAATACTTCTATGTCGCTGCGATCGTCCAATCCCTGAAAACGAAAAAGGTAAGATTGCGAGCTTCTGTAATGTCCGCCCGAGCAGCGTGATCGAAGCGCGCGATGTTGGACATATCTATGATGTCCCGTCCGCGTATCACCGCGAAGGACTCGATGAAGAAGTCTTGCAGCATTTCCGGATCTCCGACGCGCCAGCGCCAGATCTGACCAAATGGGATCAGATTGCTCAAACCGTGCACAATCCGGATGGCAAGGTCTGTATTGGCCTGGTCGGCAAGTACACTGACGTGCCGGACGCCTATAAGTCCGTCATGGAAGCCCTGCAGCATGGCGGACTGGCGAACAATGTCGGCGTCGAGATCAAACTGATCAACTCCGAAGAGTTTGATGACGAGACGGCGCCAATCGATATTCTCGAAGGGGTCCACGGGATCATCCTGCCCGGCGGCTTCGGCGAACGCGGTGCGCGCGGAAAGATGCGTGCGGCCCGATTTGCGCGCGAGCGACAAGTACCCTGTTTCGGGATCTGTTACGGCATGCAGCTATCCGTAGTGGAGGCGGCGCGCAATCTGGTCGGAATCGACGGCGCGTCGACGACAGAATTCGGACCGACTGAACAGCCCATCGTGGGCCTGATGTCGGAATGGACCAAAGGAAACGAACTCGTCACACGCGACGAGACGACGGATATGGGCGGCACTATGCGCCTCGGCGCATATCCTGCGCGCTTGAAGAAAGGCTCGAAGGTTGCCGAGATATATGGTTCGTTGGATATCTCAGAGCGCCACCGTCACCGATATGAGGTGAACAATGCCTATGTGCCGGACCTTGAAAAGCACGGCGTAGTTTTCTCCGGCATGTCTCCGGATGGCGTATTGCCTGAAATCATCGAACTGGAATCGCATCCCTGGTTCATCGCGGTGCAATACCACCCGGAGCTGAAATCCCGGCCAATGGAGCCGCACCCGCTTTTCGCCAGCTTTATCGGCGCAGCGGTGACGCAGTCGCGGCTGGTTTAAGCAGTTATCCCCCCTTGCGCGCGCAGGCTGGTTCCGGTATGTGCGCGGTTTGAATTTCACGAGGTTCGCCTCGAAACCCGTTTTGGAGCACGCAAATGGCTGTCCCTAAGAGTAAGATTACCAAATCACGCCGTGGTATGCGCCGTTCGCATGACCGCCTCAAAGGTAATACCTATATTGAAGACCAGGATTCTGGAGAGCTTCGTCGCCCGCACCACATTGACCTGAAATCAGGCATGTATCGCGGCCGTCAGATTCTCGAGCCGTCGGAAGACTAAGCTCGGCGTAGAGTCTGTATAGTACATAACCCCTGCCTGTTTGGCAGGGGTTTTGTTTTGCGCGAAAGTGGGCCGATGAAAA